>PNNE01000105.1 GCA_013824055.1 Rhodobacter sp.
GAGTAGAAGCCGAACCGCCGCAGGACGTCGATCCGCACCTTCTCCTGCCGCGAAAAGACCGGATGGGCCTCGAAGGCGGCCAGGAGTTCGTCCTTCCCGACCTTCCGGCCCTTGTGGCGGATATCCAGATACCAGGTCTGATGGTTGATGCCCGAGCAGACGACGTCGACCTCGTCCATCGGGACGCCAAGGGCGGCGGCGATCTGGCGGTGGCCGTTCTGGACGCCGTGGCACAGACCCACGGTGTTGACCCCGCCGTGGTCGATGGCGGCCCAGGTCATCATCGCCATCGGGTTGGCGTAGTTCAGCAGCAGGTGGTCCGGCGGGCAGACCTCGCGGATGTCGCGGCAGAAGTCCAGCATCGCGGCGATCCCGCGCTGGCCGTACAGGATGCCGCCCGCGCAGATCGTGTCGCCGACGCATTGGTCGACGCCGTACTTCAGCGGGATCGAGATGTCGGTCGCGAAGGCCTCGACCCCGCCGATCCGCACCGTGTTCATCACGTATTTCGCCCCCTCCAGCGCGCGGCGGCGGTCGGTGGTGGCGGTGAGCTTCGTCTTCAGCCCGTTCACCTCGATCATCCGGCGCAGGATCTGGGCGATCATGTCCAGGTTCGCCTGGCTGATGTCGGTCAGGGCGATCTCGATCCCCTCGAACTCGGGCACCTTCAGGATGTCAGAGCACAGCTTGCGGGTGAACCCGACGCTGCCCGCGCCGATGATGCAAAGTTTGAAACGGCTCATGCGGGGGTCTCCTGTGCAAGGCTTTGCAGAAAGGCGCGGTGCGGCAGGGCGGACCGCGCGGCGAGGCGGTATTCGGTGGCCAGCGATCTGGCCGACCGGCGCGCGTTGGCGCGCAGCTTCGGGCGGTCGGCCAGCCAGTCCCTTGCGGCCCGCGGGTTCAAAAGGCCAAGGCCGTCCAGAACCGGCACATGCAGGTGGTGGTCGGTGTGGGGCAAGCCCATCGGAAAGGGCGCGAAGTCCTCTGGCCCCGGAACCTTGGTCTGCCACAGCGCCAGCCGGCCGGCCAGCCGGTCGGGCAGCGACCCCGCCACGTCCTGCCAGAACCGCGTATCCCGGCGGTCGCTGACATAGTGCAACCGGATGAAGTCGCGGAAGTCGTCGACCTGACGGGCAGCGGCGGCGTTGAAGGCGGCGCGGGCGCGGTCGTCGGGATTGGACAGGACCGACGCCAGCAGCATCAGCTGGACCACGGTGCCGTGGATCGAGGTGGCCTCCAAGGGTTCCAGAAAGCTGGACGACAGGCCCAGGGCGATGCAGTTTTGGGTCCATTGCCGGTCCAGCCGTCCGGCGTCGATCCTGATGTCGTTGCGTACCTCGATCGGGTGGCCAAGGACGGCTTCGATCTCGGCCTTGGCCTCATCGGGCGTGACATGCGCATCCGAGAACACATAGCCGCAGCCATAGCGGCCTTGCGTCGGGATCTTCCACATCCAGCCCGCGCCTTGCGCCCAGGCGAGGGTGCAGGGCTCGATCTCCTCGCCGGCCGGAATGTCCAGCCAGAACGGGATCGCGCGGTTCACCGGCAGGGTGTCGCGATAGCTGATCCACTGGCCCCCCATCGGACCGATCAGGGCGCGGCGGAAGCCGGTGCAGTCGATGTAGAGGTCGGCCTCGACCCGGGTGCCGCCTTCCAGCGCCAGCGCGGTGATGTTCCCGGTCTCGGGGTGGCGTTCGACCGATTGCACCTGATCGTCGATGGTGGCGATGGCCCTGGCCTTCGACCGCAGCCATTTGCCCGCCAGCGCCTGGTCAAAGTGATAGGCGTGGTGATAGGGGCCGACGGGGACGCGGCGGCCGCCAACCATCGCAAAGGGGCTGCGGTTGCCGTTCAGCAGGTGCTGGAAGAGATGCGTCTCGCCGACGCTTTCGCCCTGGGCGACCTGGTAGACGTCCAGCGCGTTGACATCGAACCCGGCCACCCGATGCGGGTCGTCGATCGGGCCGTCGTAGCTGTGCCCCTTGCGCCGCCAGTCGCGGTGGCGGATGCCGAACTTGATCGTGGCCCCGGTGGCGGCCAGGAACTCGGCCTCGTCCAGCCCGAAGTGCTGGAGCATCTGGCGGAAGACGGCCGTCGTCCCCTCGCCAACGCCGATGGTCCCGATCTTCGAGGATTCGATGACCGTGACCTCGCAAGGGTGCCCGCCGCGCCGGGCAGAATCGCCCAGCATCATGGCGGCCAGCCAGCCGGCCGTGCCGCCCCCCACCACACAGATGCGCCGGGGCCACATGCGCCTAGCCCGCCTTCCGCACCGGGACCCGCGCCCATTCCGGCAGCCAGTCGCCGTGGGCGGCCAGAAGCTCGGTCGTAAGCGCCCAGATCTGGTCCAGGTCAAGCTCGGCCCCGGTATGCGGGTCCAGCATGGCGGCGTGGTAGATATGCTCGGGAGTCTCGGTCAAGAGCGCCTGCACCGTCAGCTCCTGCACGTTGATGTTGGTGCGCATCAGCGCGATCAGCTGCGGCGGGATGTCATGCACCACGGTCGGCTGCAGGCCCGAAGCATCCACCAGCATCGGCACTTCGACCGCACAGCCATCGGGCAGTTGCGGGATGAAGCCGCGGTTGCCGATGTTGCCGTAGATCACCGAAGGCTCACCCGTCACGACCGAGTTCACGATCTCGGACGCATATTCGTGGCTTTCCTTGACCTCAATCTCGTTCGCGGTCTTCAGCTTTTCCGCCTCTTTCTTCCAGCGGGCGATCTGTTCGACGCAGCGCTTGGGGTATTCGTCCAGCGGGATGCCGAAGCGTTCGATCAGGTCGGGGCGGTCGCGCTTGATGAACCAGGGCGTATATTCGGCGAAATGCTCCGAGCTTTCGGTCACGAAATAGCCCAGCCGGGTCATCATCTCGTAGCGCACCTTGTTCGGGCAGCGCGGGTTCCAGTGGCTGGGCTTGGGGAAGCGGCCTTCGCGGTAGCCCTTGACCAGGTCGGGATAAAGGTTGCGATACGACCCATCCGCCTGCCGGTGCTCGAACGTCAGGTAGAAGGCCATGTGGTTGATCCCGGCGGCGCGGTAGCGGATCTCCTCGACCGGAAGGTCCAGATCGCGCGCCAGTTCATAGGCCGTGCCCTGCACGGAATGGCACAGGCCGACCTGCCGGATCTTCGGAAACTTCGCCGCGATGGCCCAGGTGTTGATCGCCATCGGGTTCACGTATTGCAGCAAGATCGCATTGGGGGCGACCTCGGTCAGGTCCTCGCAGATCGACCACAGATGCGGCACGGTGCGGATGCCGCGCATGATGCCGCCGATGCCAAGAGTGTCGGCGATGGTCTGGCGCAGGCCGAACTTCTTCGGCACCTCGAAGTCGGTGATCGTGCAGGGATCATAGCCCCCGACCTGAAAGCAGCAGACGACGAAATCCGCCCCGGTCAGCGCGCGCTTCTGGTTGGTGTAGGTCTTGACGCTGGCCTTGCCGCCCAGGGTCTGGGCCAGCTTGCCGACGATGATCTCGGATTCTTCCAACCGCTCGGGGTTGATGTCCATCAGCCGGATTTCCGCCCCGGCCAGGGCGGGCCGCGACAGGATGTCCCCGGCGATGTTCTTGGTGAAGACGGCCGATCCGGCGCCGATGAAGGTGATGACGGGGGTGGGCATTTCGGTTCCTCAGGCTGCGATTTCGAAGGCCGCCTTCACCAGGCGGCGGGTGTAGTCGGTGGTCGGGTTTTCCAGCACGGCGTCGACGGGCCCCTGTTCGACGATCCGGCCGTTCTGCATGACGATGACGCGGTGGCACAGGGCACGGACGACCTTCAGGTCGTGACTGATGAAAAGGTAGCTCAGGCCCTTCTCGCGCTGAAGCTTGCGGAGAAGCTCGATGATCTGGGCCTGGACGGACAGGTCAGCGCCGAGTCGGTTCGTCCAGAAGGATGAACTCCGGTTCCAGCGCGATGGCCCGCGCGATGGCAAGGCGCTGGCGCTGGCCGCCGGAAAACTCGTGCGGGAAGCGCGACAGGATCGTGTCAGGCAGCCCCGCATCGCGCAGCGCCTGCTTCACCCGTTCCTCCCGTTCGGGACGGGTGCGGCCCAGCCGGTTCACGATCAGCCCTTCCTCGATGATCTGGCGCACCGACATCCGGGGGTTCAGGCTGGAGAACGGGTCCTGAAACACCACCTGCATCCGCTTGCGGTAGGGGTTCATCGCGCGGCGGTCCAGCCCGTCGATGCGGTGCCCCAGGAAGTCGACCTCGCCTTCGGTCAGGTTGTTCAGCCGCAACAGCGCCTGCCCGAATGTCGTCTTGCCCGAGCCGGACTCGCCCACCAGCCCCAGCGTCTCGCCGCGTTTCAGCGCCAGCGACAGGCCGTCCACCGCCTGCAGCTTGGACCAGGTGCCCCGGAAGGCCCCGCCCTTGCGCAAGGCGTAGGTCACGCGGATGTTGCGCCCCTCCAGCACGGTATCGGTCCCGACCTGCGCCGGGTCCGCGTGGCCCTTGGGTTCGGACCCAAGCAGCCGCTTCGTGTAGGGATGGGTCGGAGCCGAGAAGATCGTCCCGGTCGGGCCATCCTCGCGCACCTCGCCGTGCTGCATGACGTAGACATGGTCGGCGAACTGGCGGACCACCGTCAGGTCATGGGTGATCAGGATCACCGCAAGGCCGGTCTTTTCCTTCAAGGCCTTGATCAGGTTCAGGATTTCGGCCTGCACCGTCACGTCCAGCGCCGTGGTCGGCTCGTCGGCGATCAGCACGTCGGGGTTGTTCGCCAGCGCCATCGCGATCATCACCCGCTGGCGCTGGCCGCCCGACAGCTGGTGCGGATACTGGTTCAGCCGCGCCTCGGGTTCGGGGATCTGCACGTCGCGCAGCAAAGCCAGGGCCTTGCCCATCGCCTCGGCCTTGCTCATCCGGTTGTGGATGCGCAGGACCTCGGCGATCTGGCTGCCGACGGTGTAGACCGGGTTCAGCGAGGACATCGGCTCCTGGAAGATCATCGACAGCCGGTTGCCGCGCAGACGGCGCATTTCGGTGGGCGACAGCGTCGCCATGTTGCGCCCGGCGTAGAGGATTTCGGTCTGCGGGTTGACCGTGGCCCGCTTTGACAAAAGCCGCATGATCGCCCGCGCGGTCACCGACTTGCCGCTGCCGGATTCGCCGACCAGCGCAATGGTCTGGCCCTTCTTCAGCGTGAAGGAGACATCCTTGACGGCCTCGATACTGCCCCCGTCCACCTGGAAGGTGACGCCGATCCTGCGGGCTTGGATGACGATGTCGCTCATGACGGCCCTCTCAATACGGATCGATGGCATCGCGCAGCCCGTCGCCCAGCGCGTTGAAGGCAAAGACGGCCAGCAGGATGAAGCCGACGGGCGACAGGATCCACGGGTAGGACCCGATGACCGAGAAGGTCGAGGCGTCCTGCAGCATCAGCCCCCAGGAAATCAGCGGCGGCTTCACTGCAAAGCCGAGGTAGCCCAGGAAGGATTCCAGAAGGATGATCGCCGGGATGCCAAGGGTGATCGACACGATCACATGGCTCATCACGTTGGGCAGGATGTGCCGCGTCACGATCCGGGTGTCACTGGCCCCCACGGCCTGCGCGGCCCGGACATAGTCGATCCGTGCCATCGACATGGTCTTGGACCGCACCTCGCGCGAAAGCTGCGCCCAGCCAAGGCCCGCGATGACCAGGATCACGAAGGCGATGAACAGCGAGGATGGCGCCGTGACCGGGATCAGCGTGGTCAGCGTCAGGTAGAGGGGCAGCTGCGGGAAGGCCAGGACGATCTCGACAAAGCGCTGGAACCACATGTCGAACCGCCCGCCGATGTAGCCCGAGGTGATGCCCAGCAGCGTCCCGGTGATGGTGATCAGAATAATCGAGGTCATCGCGATGATCAGCGTGATCCGGCTGCCCATGATGCCCCGCGAAAGGATGTCGCGGCCCAGCTTGTCGGTCCCCAGAAGCCGCAAGGGCGTGCCGTCCGACAGCCCGATGAAATGCGTGTTCATCGGGATGAAGCCCAGGAATTCATAGTCCCACCCGTCCACGAAAAACGCCAGCGGGCGCGGGTTGTCGAGGTCCGGCCCCATCAGCGGCTGGAAGGTGATCGGGTCCAGCTCCTCGCTTTCGATGATGGTGTAGACCACGGGCCACAGGGTGAAACCCTCGTTGGTGAAGAAGCTGACCTTGTCCGGTGGCGCGAAGGAGGCGCCGTTGGCGTTCGGGTTCTGCGGCGCGAAGAACTCGGCGAAGATCGACATGATGAACAGCATCGACACCAGGATCAGCCCCAGCATCCCCGGCACCGACTTGCGGAACCGCCGCCAGACCAGCGCCCGGTAGCTTTGCGAGGTGGTCGAGACGGTGGAAATCCGCGCGTCCGCCGCCTCGCCTTCGTGGACCAGGGTCATTTGTCACCCCCCACCCGGATGCGCGGGTCAAGCAGCGCCAGCAGAAGGTCCGCGATGATGTTGCCGATGATGAGGGTGGCCCCCAGGACCAGCATCAGCGTTGCGGTGACATAGACATCGCCGATCGCCATCGAGCCGACGATGGCCGGGCCGATGGTGGCAAGGCCGAAGACGATGGCCACCTCGATCTCGCCGGTCAGCATGTAGGGCATGACCACCCCCTGATAGGCGACCAGCGGATGCAGCGCGTTCGGCACCGCGTGGCGCATGATCACCGCGCCTTCGCCCAGACCCTTGGCCCGCGCGGTTTCGATGTACTGGGCGTTCAGCGTGTCCAGGAGGTTCGCCCGCATCACCCGCATGTTGTAGGCCAGCCCGCCAAAGGTCGCCACCGCGATCACCGGCCAGATATGCTGGATCAGGTTCCACAGCTTGCCCCAGTTGAAGTCGAGGAAACCCTGCCAATAGGGCTGCCCGCCATAGCGCGAGGAATAGAACGCCCCGATGTTCTGCACGTCCAGCTGGAAGACCAGGATGTAAAGGATGATCAGCGCCAGCAGGAACCGCGGGATGGTCATGCCCATGAACGAGATGAAGGACAGCACCGTGTCGACCCAGGTGTATTGCCGCGTCGCGGCCAGTATGCCGAAGCCGATGCCGATCGCCGTCGCCAGCAGGTGGCAGGTCAGCGCGATGGCGATGGTCGGCGGCAGGCGCTGCGCCAGGATCTCGGCCACCGGCTTGTTGTAGGCGTAGGACTGGCCGAAGTCGCCGCGCGAGACGATGCCCCAGATCCAGTAGCCGTACTGCATCAGCAGCGGATCGTTCAGCCCGTGCGTCTCGCGGTATTGCTCGGCCGCGGCAGAGGCAGCCTCGGGCGAGGCGCCGCCCTGGACGATCATGTTGGTGCGGATGAAGTCGCCATAGTCGCCCGGCGGGGCCTGGATGATCATGAAGGTGATGAAGCTCATCACGATCAGGACCGGCACCGATTGCATCAGACGGACGCCAAGGAAACCCAGCATCGGAGACACCTGCCATTGGAGGGGGGGACGGTCGAGGTGTCCGGGGGCGGCGGTCCTCTGCCGCCCCCGGACGTCGGGAGGAAACCCTCAGTTCACCGCGACCGGCCCGGCCGAGCCAGGCGCGCCCGGCAGCATCTGCGGATGCAGTTCGGCACCGATCTGCTTGTCCGTGGGCACGAAGACCCGCTCGCGGATGATGTTGTCCTCGGCCCAGTTGTACATGAAGATCGGAGCCCCCGCCGGGATGTTGGCGAAACGCTTGTTGATGATCAGCGCACCGGGATAGGACGTCAGGCCGACGGCCGCCACGTTTTCGGTGAACACCCGCTGCCAGGTCTTCATCGCCTCGACCCGGGCTGCCGGATCG
Source organism: Rhodobacter sp. (assembly GCA_013824055.1). GTDB lineage: Bacteria > Pseudomonadota > Alphaproteobacteria > Rhodobacterales > Rhodobacteraceae > Tabrizicola. The sequence continues at coordinate 7,769 of PNNE01000105.1, forward strand.
CGGCTGCCGGTGAAGGCCCTGATCGCATCCACAAGCTGCTGCTCGTAGGGTTGCAGATCCATCTCGCCCGCAGCGTTCGCACGGTGCCAGACCGCGGTCATCGGCCCGATCGGGGCCAGGCCCACCGTGCCCTGGACCGCCGAGACGTACTCCTGGTTGTTGCGCAGGACCAGCCAGTCCCAGGCGCCGGCGTCACGGGCGTTGTCGAAGTCCTTGCCGGTCAGGCTGTTGAGCGTGACCTTGACGCCCACGTCGGTCATCATCGCCACGACGCCCTCGGCCAGGTTCCCGTCCGTGGCATAGTCCGAGTTGACCAGAAGCGTCACGGTCAGGTCGCCACCCTCGGGCAGGTTCACGACCCCGTTCCCGTCCGTGTCGGTCAGCCCCGCGGCCTCCAGCGCCGCTTTCGCGCTGGCCAGGTCAAAGGGATAGAACACGGTCGATGCCGGATCGTAGTAGCTGGTCGAGGTCAGCAGACCCCCGGCATAGGGCGCCGTGAACGGGCCTTTCACCAGGCTGTCGCCCAGCCGCTGCCGGTCCATTGCATAGGTGACGGCCTTGCGGAACTCGAGAGTCCGGTTCAGCTCGCGCACCGCCTGGCCGCGGGCATCCGGTTCGCCCCAGCCGTTCGCCGACTGGTTGAAGAACAACTGATAGCCGATGGACCGGGGCCCGAAGGCCAGTCGCGCCGGGCTTTCCGGATCGGCGGCCTTCTTCAGGCTTTCGACATAGTTCTCGGGCTGTTCCAGGTTCGAGAAGTCGGCCGTGCCCGCCACCGCCTGCACGTCCCGGTCGCCCCAGGTGGAGAGACGGAAGTGCATCTCGTCCAGGTAGGGCAGCTGCTGGCCGGTCTCGTCGACCTTCCAGTAATAGGGGTTGCGGCGTTTCACCACGATGTCGTCGGGGCGGTGTTCGACCACGACCCAGGCGCCCATCGTCGGGAAGTTCATGAAGTCCGACGGAAAGGCGTTCAGGAAGGCCTCATAGCTTTCGCCGCCGTGGTTCGGGTGCTTGGGCTTCAGCACATGCGCCGGGCCGGGGCAGAAGTTGCCGTAGGCCATCGCGTAAAGCACCTGTTCGGGGAACGGGTCGGCAAAGGTCAGGGTAAAGGTGTAGGGGTCCACAACCGCGAAGGTCGCGTTGTTGTAAGTGGCCGGGCTTGCCCCCATCAGCGGAGTGACCCTCTCGTCCATGATGACGTCGTTCCAGTAGAACTCGATGTCCTCGACGTCGAAGGGATCGCCGTCCGACCACCTTGCCCCCTCGATCAGCTTGACCGTCAGGGTCTTGCCGTCCTCGGACCATTCCCAGCCCTTCGCCAGGTTCGGCAAGGGCTGCAGGTCGGTCGAGTTCACCATGAACAACGGGCCGGTCCGCGTCAGACATTCGACCAGGCCGATGTCGATGCCGCCCCAGCCATAGCTTTGCCCGGCCCAGAAGTTCCAGCCCTCGGGCCGCCCGCCGATCACGTGGCGCATCACGTCGCCATAGACGCCGGGACCGTCGGGCATGTTCGCGGTCTTGTAGACCAGCGGCTCTTTCGGCAGGCGCTCGGCCACCGGAGGCAGCTTGCCCGCGTCGACGAAGGCCGTGACCCAGGCCGGTTCGGAATAGGCCGGCAGGGCCTTGAACTCGAAGATGTCCGAGCGGTTCACGAAGACCGGTTCGGTCTGCGCCTCGAACTTCGGCGGCTCGGGCGGAGCTGTCGGTGCGGCCATCTCGGCCTGCACCGCCCCCGCGGATACCCCCATGAGCAGCGCCGCGATCGCAGCGCGCCGGACCTGAATCGTCATGTTTCCTCCCTTGGCCAACACTTGTCATGCGACCTTGCGATCGCGTCGGTCTTGCCTGCCGGAGCCTTGGGATCCTCCTCCCGACAGCCGGCACAAGGGAAGGTTGCGGAACCGTGAGGATTCCAGCAATATCAGTTCGTCAGATTGTTTTCCGGTTTTCTAAGATAACAGGACACAGGCGGCATGGACGGCACCCCCCTTGGCACACGCGCGCGGCGCAATCCCAGTCCAGTGCCCAACCACGACCGACACTTCTACTCCCAGCAGCGCGCCTTCGGTCGCTTCGGCATCCGCATCTTCGAGCCGGTGCTGATGGCCCAGCCGCACTGGCACGGGCATATCGAGGCGAACTTCTCGGCGAATTTCCGCATGACCTACGACATCGACGGCACCCGCCTGACCATCCCGGAGAACCGGCTGATCCTGTTCTGGGCCGGAGTGCCGCACCAGTTGACCGCGATCGAACGGCTGGGCGACGAGCCGATCAGGCTGGCCAACATCTACCTGCCGCTCGACAGCTTCCTGCAGATGCGGCACATCATGGCGCTGCAAGCCGCGATGATCGGGCGCGGCATGGTGGTGCTGCCGCAATCGCTGTGCGACGCCACGCTGATCCAGCGCTGGTATCTGGACTACCGCTCGGGCGACTTCGAACGGGCCGAGATCGTCAAGATGGAGCTGAACGCCCTGTTCCGCCGCGCTGTCGTCACCGGCCTGGATTTCCTGCGCCCGCCCCAGCACGACATCGGCACCGACCGCAACCTCAGTTCGGCCCACATCCGCCATGTGATCGCGATGGTCCGCTTCGTGCTGGAAAACCTGGACAAGCCGCTGCTGAACGCCCAGGTGACCCAGGTGACCGGCCTGCACGAAAACTACGCCTTGGCGCTGTTTTCCAGGACCATGCACGTCCCGCTGAAGATGTTCATCAACCGGATGCGCCTGATGCGGGCGCGCGCGCTGCTGGTGGAAAGCTCGATTGCGGTCTGGGATGTGGCCGAGCAGTGCGGGTTCAGCTCGCTGACCCAGTTCTACGCCCAGTTCCGCACCAATTACGGCATGCCGCCCGCGGCCTTGCGCCAGCACTACGTGCAGATGGACCTGCGCTGACCGCGTGTCAGGCCGCAACCGGCTCGATCAGGGCCGGGCCCGAGGCCCGGTTCGAGTTGACCGCAACGCCCACCCGGAAGGGCTTGGTCAGCACCCCGGCCTTTGACGCCCGCATCAGCACCGCTGCGCCATGCCCCGCCTCACCCAGCCAGAGCGGCCAGTCCGCAGGCTCCAGAACCACCGGCTCGCGATGGTGGATCTCGGCCATGCCCGGCCCCGCCTCGGTCGAGACGATGGCCACCGTGTCCATGTCCCCCCAGCGCTGCCAGACGCCCGCCAGCGCCATCGGCAGGCCATCCGCACGGGTGAAATACCAGGGCAGCCGCGCGCCCTTTTCGCCCTCGCTCCATTCGTAAAAGCCGCTGGCCGGGACGATGCAGCGCCGCTCGCGGATGGCGGCCTTGAAGGCGGGCTTGGTCGCCACCGTGTCGGAGCGCGCGTTGATGATCAGCGGCCCGTCGTTCGGCGCCTTGTACCACGACGGGATGAACCCCCAACGCATTGCGCGCAGCCGCCTTTGTCCGCCGTCCGAGGTGACGACGGCCACCGGGTTCGTCGGGCAGACGTTGAAATTCGGACCCACCGGCAGGTCATTGCCCGGCACGGCGTCGAACAGCGCCGCCAGCGCCTCATTGGGATGGGTGATGGTGAAGCGTCCGCACATGACCTCAGGATAGGCGATCCCCGGCCAAAGACCAAGTCGCGGGGGTGGCGGGCCGAGCCAGGCTACCCCGACAGGCAGGTCCGCCATGCCGCCGCCCCGGATCGCCGGTCGAGGGCAAGACCTGGGCCATGCCCGCCGCTTCTGGCGCGACGCCCTTGGTATCGCATGATCCAAAGCCGTCCCGACGGCGCCGAGGGATGGATGGCATCCTTCAGGAAAGACCAGGGCCGCGACCTGGCGCTTCACTCCGTGCTTGGCTGAACCCTCGTCGTGCGCCTTCGGCTTCTCCTCGCAAGCTTGCCCGCGAGGAGCGACCAAAGGAAGCGACGAACCTTGGCTGGCGCGCTTGCCCCAGAGTCCTGATCCGGCCTTCGACGGCACCCTTAACGGCCCAGGGCAGCTTCACTCGCCCAACTGGACCTCATCTGCGTCGCTAGTCTGCGGTGACGGTGTGCACCGCAAGACCGTGCCCGGGCCCTGCCTGCTGTCAAAGGACAAGAAGCCTGCGCGCCGATCCTGCCATGTTTTTGCCCAGATACAACCTGTGGTAAGTGCCTCACATTGCAGACACAAATTAACCCTTGGTTAACCTCGATCCGGGCCCGCGTAGAACAAATCAGGCGCGCAGAAAGGAGGCACAAGCTTCGAAAGGCATTGCCATGAAAAAGATCCTGCTCGCGTGTGCTTTCGTCACGATTGCTCCGAGTGCCAATGCAGAAACCGGTGCCGTCCCGGACTGCGATTATGTCGAAATCCGCAATCTCAAGGTCTACCAGCACGTCATATCTGGCTGCTCGGTGGGCGCCGCCAAGTCCGACGCTCGCGCCGCACCGGCCATGCCGACGATCCAGCCGGTGCCCAAGCCGATCCTCGTGGCCGAGCCCGAATTGCCGGTCAAGCCCGACCCGGTCCCGGACCCGGTGTCCGAGCCGACGCCCCTTGGCCAGCCGGACCCGCAGCCCGAGCCCGAAGCGGCGACGGAGCCCGAAACGCCGACGGAGCCCGAAACGCCGAAGGAGCCCGAAACGCCGAAGGAGCCCGAAACGCCAAAGGAGCCCGAAGCGCCGAAGGCGGACGACAAGAACGACAAGAACGACAAGAACGACAAGAACGACAAGAACGACAAGAACGACAAGAACGACAAGAACGACAAGAACGACAAGAACGACAAGAACGACAAAAACGACAAAAACGACAAGGAGGAGAAGAAGGACAAGGAGGAGAAGAAGGACAAGGAGGAGAAGAAGGACAAGGAGGAGAAGAAGGACAAGGAGGAGAAGGAGGAGAAGAAGAACCAAGGCTGACGCGGGACACCGATCA
>PNNE01000078.1 GCA_013824055.1 Rhodobacter sp.
TCGATCGTTCCCGGCGGCTTCGAGGTGCAGTCGTAGAACACGCGGTTCACGCCCTTGACCTCGTTGATGATCCGGGTGGCGGTCTCGCCCAGGAAGTCGTGGGTGAAGGGGTAATAGTCGGCGGTCATGCCGTCCACCGAGGTCACCGCCCGCAGCGCCAGGGCATAGTCGTAGGTCCGCCCGTCGCCCATCACGCCCACGGTCTTCATCGGCAGGATCGCGGCGAAGGCCTGCCAGATCTCGTCGTAAAGCCCGTGGCGGCGGATCTGGTCGATGTAGACCGCATCGGCGCGGCGCAGGATGTCCAGCTTTTCGGCGGTGATCTCGCCCGGGCAGCGGATCGCAAGGCCTGGGCCGGGGAAGGGGTGGCGGCCGATGAAGCTGGCGGGCAGGCCAAGCTCGCGGCCAAGCGCGCGGACCTCGTCCTTGAACAGCTCGCGCAGCGGTTCGACCAGTTTGAGGCCCATCTTTTCCGGCAGGCCGCCGACGTTGTGGTGGCTCTTGATCGTGACCGACGGGCCACCGCTGAACGACACGCTTTCGATCACGTCCGGGTAGAGCGTCCCCTGAGCCAGGAACTTCGCGCCCCCGACCGCGGTCGCGTGCTTCTGGAACACGTCGATGAACAGCCGACCGATGGTCTTGCGCTTGACCTCGGGGTCGGAAACGCCTTCCAGCGCGCCGAGGAACAATTCGCTTTCGTCGGCGTGGATCAGCGGCATGTTGTAGTGGTCGCGGAACATGGTCACGACCTGTTCGGCCTCGCCCAGCCGCAGCAGGCCATGATCGACGAAGACGCAGGTCAGCTGGTCGCCGATCGCCTCATGGATCAGACGGCGGCGACCGAGAATCCACGCCGCCCGACAACCCGCAGATCACCTTGGCATCGCCGACCTGCGCGCGGATCTTGGCGATGGCTTCCTCGCGGTAGGCGCCCATCGTCCAGTCGCCCTTGAACCCCGCCAGCCGCACGAAGTTTTCATAAAGCTGCGCGCCCTTGGGGGTGTGGTGCACCTCGGGGTGGAACTGCACGGCGTAGAAGTGGCGCGCAGGGTCCGCAGTGATGGCAAAGGGCGCGTTCGGCGAGGTGCCATAGACGTTGAACCCCGGCGCGATCTTCGACACGTGGTCGCCGTGGCTCATCCAGACCTGTTCCTGCGCGAGCGGACCCGCTTCGGGCGGGAACCAGCCGGCGAGGAACGGGTGCGTAAGGTCGGTCGGGGTGACAAAGGCCTTGCCGAATTCCGCCGTGCCATGCCCGCCTTCGACATGGCCACCCAGGCAATGCATCATCACCTGCTGGCCGTAGCAGATCCCCAGGATCGGCACGCCCAGATCGAACACGCCCGCGGGCGGCATCGGCGCGTTCTCCCAGTAGACGCTGGCAGGTCCACCCGAGAAGATCACCGCCTTGGGGGCGAAGGCCTGCAGGAAGGCGTCGTCCACCCGGTTGTAGGGGTGGATTTCGCAATAGACGTTCAGCTCGCGCAAGCGGCGCGCGATCAGCTGCGTCACCTGGCTGCCAAAGTCGATGATGAGAAGGCGATCATGCGTCTGGGTCATGCGCCCGATTAGGCCGGGACGCGCGCAAGCGCAAGATATCCCGCGCGCGCCGATGTCGTTTGCGACGAAGGTTCATGTCGGTTTTGGCAGACATGCGGCGGTTTCGGGGGGCGCTGCCAGAGGGATTGGCGGCATAAGGGCGCAAACATCCTCCGGAGGCTGACCATGAACGAAGTTGCAGGGCGCAGGTCGCGCAGTGGGGGCGGCGCAAGCCGTCGGGCGGAACGCACCGCGATCAGCTTCGAGACCGCGCGCTTCATCCAGCGCAACATCCCGAACTTCGAGATCCTGAACGAAGAAGCGCTGCAGATCATCGAGCACAACGCCGAGACGGTGCTGGAAGAGATCGGCGTCAACTTCGTCGAAAACCCCGGCGCACTGGCGCGCTGGCGCGATGCGGGCGCGGATGTGCAAGGCGAGCGGGTGCATATCCCGCGGGGCCTGGCGCGCAAGCTGATCTCGACCGCGCCGAAGACCTTCACCCAAGCCGCCCGCAACCCGGACCGCAACGTCGACATCGGCGGCCGGAACCTGGTGCTGGCCCCGGTCTACGGCCCGCCCTTTGTCCGCGACATGGAAGGCGGCCGCCGCTATGCCACGCTGGAGGATTTCCAGAACTTCGTGAAGCTGGGCTACATGTCGAAATGGCTGCACCATTCCGGCGGCACGGTGTGCGAGCCGACCGACGTGCCGGTGAACAAGCGCCACCTCGACATGCTCCTGGCCCACATGACCCTGTCGGACAAGCCCTTCATGGGGTCGGTGACGGAACCCGGCCGCGCGCAGGATTCGGTCGACATGGCGAAGATCCTGTTCGGGGACGCCTTCGTCGACCAGAACACGGTGATGACCAGCCTGATCAACATCAACTCGCCGATGGTCTTCGACGGGATCATGATGGGCGCGCTGGAGGTCTATGCGGCCAACAACCAGGCCAGCATCGTCTCGCCCTTCATCGTCGGCGGCGCGATGGCTCCGGTCACGGTGGCCGGGACGCTGACCCAGGTGCTGGCCGAGATCCTGGCCGGCGTCAGCTATTCGCAGCTGGTGCGTCCGGGCTCGCCGGTGATCGCCGGGGCCTTCGTCACCTCGATCGACATGAACTCGGGCGCGCCGACCTTCGGGACGCCCGAGGCGGCCCACATCACCTATGGCGCAGGGCAACTGGTGCGGCGGCTGGGGCTGCCCTACCGGTCGGGCGGGTCGTTCTGCGGGTCCAAGCTGCCGGACGCGCAGGCGGCCTATGAAACCGCCAACAGCCTGAACATGGCGCTGCTGGCAGGGGTGAACTTCATGCTGCATGCCTGCGGCTGGCTCGAAGGCGGGCTGGTCAGCTCGTATGAAAAGTTCGTGATGGACGCCGACCAGCTGGGCACGTTGCACCATCTGGCGCAGGGCATCCAGGTCGACACCAACGGTCAGGCGATGGACGCGATCCGCGAAGTCGGGCCCGGCGGGCACTACCTTGGCTGCTCGCACACTCAGGCCAACTTCAAGTCGGCCTTCTGGCGCTCGGACCTTTTCGACTACAAGCCCTTCGAGACCTGGGCCGAGGAAGGCGCGCGCGACACGCAAAGCCTGGCCAACGAGAAGGTCAAGAAGCAGCTGGCCGATTACGTGCCCCCTGACATTGACCCCGGCACCCGCGAGGCGCTGGAGGCCTTCGTCGCAACCCGCAAGGCCGCGATGCCCGACGCCTTCATCTGAACCCGGCGAAAGGGGCGGCAATACCGCCCCTTTCCCTTTGCTTTCAGGCCATTCCCTCGCGGCGCAGCAGCTGCGCCTCGGCCAGAAGCGCGATCAGCACCTCGATGTGCCGCGCCACCGAATAGCCCGCTTCCCCGGCCAGGCGGGTGGCCTCCAGCTTTGCCTCGACTGACATCAGCGTCGTCACCGTGTCCTCGGGCGAGGCAGCACTTGCCACATGGCGCCGCAGGTCGCGTTCGCGGCGGTATTCGCCCAGTCCGAAGCGGGCCGCGCGCATCAAGAGCCGGGGCCGGCGCAGAGTGGCAAGCAGGGTGCGGCAGTCGGTCATGGAATCCTCCGTTGCTGGATGGAGGCATCCTTAGCCGACACAACCTGGCGTTGCGCGGCCTTCGGTTGCAGCGCGCGCTGGTTACCGAATAGTTTAAGAATTCCGTCGAATTGTAAGGGTCGAGCGAAAGCTTAACCAACAGGTAACCAATTCCACCCAAGGTTGCGGCTGTCCAAGGCTGGACATATTGCAGCCCACGGGTGGACAAGGACAGGACGACTGAATTGCCCGAATTGATCGTTGCCAGCCTGCCGGACTGGCTTCCTGCAGCCGTGCGCCACTACCTCGACCATACCGAAGACGGCACACCGCTGAGGGAGCTGGCACGGCGCGGAGGGCTGCATGCCTCGACCATCCTGCGGCAGGTGCGGCGGTTCGAGAACCGTCGCGAGGACCCGCTGATGGACGAGGCGCTTTCGGCGCTGTCCCGTGTTGCCCTGCGCCCTTCAGATGATCCAGCCCGAAAGGATGACCAGCCGATGTCGGTCCACACGCAACTTTCCGCCCCGGGCGATCAGCCCGCAATCTGCGACGAGCAGGCCCTGGTCCGCGAAGGGATGCGCGTCCTGCGCCGCCTTGCCGAACCCGGCGCGGTCATGGCCATCGCGCCCGACCTGGACAAGGCGGTGGTGATCCGCGACCTGCCCGATGGCAAAAGCCTGCGGACGGCGGTGCTGGAACGGTCGGTCGCCCATGCCTTCGCGCTGAAGGACTGGGTCACCTGCCGCAAGCCGGGCCGCGTCTCGACCTACGAGATCACCTCGGCCGGCCGGGCCGCGCTGAAGCGGATGGTGGACGAGGAAGACCGCCGCCGCCAGGGCATGGCCGAGGCCGCAACGCCATTCGGCGACCAGCATCGCACCTGGGACGAACGTGAGGTGATGGACGACGGCGGTCCGCGCCGGGTGCGCTACAACCTGGCGGAAAGCCCGGTGGCACTGCTGGGCCGCCGCCGCGACCGCGACGGCAGGCCGTTCCTGGAGCCGGAACTGGTCGCCGCCGCCGAACGCCTGCGCGAAGACTTCGAGCTTGCCCAGATGGGCCCTCGCGTGGCGCAGAACTGGGACCGCTTCCTGACCGGCGGCGACCGGGGCGCGTTCCAGGCCGACAGTGGGTTGGCGGAAGGCCCGTCCTCGGCCAGGTCCCGCGTGGCCGCGGCGCTGCGCGACCTGGGGCCGGGGCTTGGCGACGTGGCGCTGCGCTGCTGCTGCTTTCTCGAGGGGCTGGAGGTTGCCGAAAAGCGCATGGGCTGGGCGGCAAGGTCGGGCAAGATCGTGCTGCGCATCGCGCTGATGCGGCTGCGGCGGCACTATGAGGAAACCTACGGCAAGTCCGGTCCGCTGATCGGCTAGGCCCCGACCCCCCTGGCGATCAGCGCGACCGAGATCAGCGCCAGCCAGACCGACGCCAGCCGCCGCAGCACGAAAAGCGCGCGCGGCTGGTGCGTGCCCCCGGCCCGGATCACTGCGCCGATCCCGGCCCAGAGCACCGCCACCAGGGCGACCAGCCCGGCAAAGAGCAGCAGGTTCTCTGCCAGCCGGTCGGGCGAGGGCAGCAGCACCAGCCCGAAGATCAGCGCCTTGGGGTTCAGCGCCGTGGTCACGAACAGCGCCCGTGCATCCACCGCAGGCCCGGTGCCGGCTTCCCCCGGCACGCGCCACAGCTTCGCCGCCAGCACCGCCACCCAGACCGCTGCCGCCAGCGTCAGGCCGGTGCGCAGGCCCTCGTGGTCCGCCAGCAGCGCGGCTCCGGCCAGAGCCAGCGGTGCGACGGTCAGAAGATAGCCCGCAAGCTCGGCCGGGATCAGTCGCACCGCGCCGGTCAGGCCACGTTCGGCCCCCGCAACAAGCATCAGCGAATTGGTCGGCCCCGGCGTCAGCAGCAGCAGCAGCAGCGCGATGGTCAGTTCAAATCCGGTCATCTTCGTCCCCTGTTCAAAACCGCTGATGGCAGACCGGTGAGCGGACAACCTTGATCCGCATCAAATCCGATGCGCCGGCGCAGTGCCCGACCCCGGCGGGGCCGTCTCACCAAGGCTTCGGCCAAGGACCGCCTCCACTCCCGTTCACCAGCGGCATCGGCCTTGCCTTGACGATCCGCGTCTTGCCACGCTTCCTGCATGTCCCATGCGTGCTGTGCAAGGGCCTGTGGCGGTCGGGTTGCGTTGCCTTGGACGCGAAACGGGCTTATCTGAGGGGGAACCAGCCGGTCAGGGGGAAATCATCCGTGCGCGACCTCAAGCTTCCCGAAGAGCGTCACCCCGAAAAGGCGCACCGTCCCGACAATGCCCAGCCGAAGAAGCCGTCCTGGATCAGGGTCAAGGCGCCGACCTCCGAGGGCTACAGGAAGACCCGCGACATCCTGCGCGAAAAGAAGCTGGTGACCGTCTGCGAGGAAGCGGGCTGCCCCAATGTCGGCGAATGCTGGAGCCAGGGCCACGCCACCATGATGATCATGGGCGAGATCTGCACCCGAGGCTGCACCTTCTGCAACGTGGCGACCGGCAAGCCGCAGACCCTGGACGCCTTCGAGCCCGGCCGCGTGGCCCATGCCGTGGCCGAGCTTGGGCTGGCCCATGTCGTCGTCACCTCGGTCGACCGTGACGACCTTGACGACGGCGGGGCCGAACATTTCGCCCAGACCATCCGCGCGATCCGGCACCGCTCGCCCGCGACGACGATCGAGGTCCTGACGCCCGACTTCCTGAAGTGCCCGGCCAGCGCGCTGGAAAAGGTGGTCGAGGCGCGGCCCGATGTCTTCAACCACAACCTTGAAACCGTGCCCGGCCTGTACCACGAGGTCCGACCCGGTGCGCGCTACTTCCACAGCTTGCGGCTCTTGCAGCGGGTCAAGGACCTGGACCCGATGATGTTCACCAAGTCGGGCATCATGGTCGGCCTGGGCGAGACCCGGCAGGCGGTCTTGCAGGTGATGGACGACATGCGCTCGGCCGATGTGGATTTCCTGACCATCGGCCAGTACCTGCAACCGACGCCAAAGCATCACCGGGTCGACCGCTTCGTCACGCCCGACGAATTCAAGGCCTACGAGACGGCCGCCTGGGGCAAGGGCTTCCTGATGGTTTCGGCCACGCCGCTGACCCGGTCAAGCTATCACGCCGGCGACGATTTCGCCCGGATGCGGGACGCCCGCCAGGCCGGACGCGGCTGATCCTGGACAGAAAGCCGGGCCGCCCGATGGCGGCCCGTCCTGAAAGGCGCAAGCCTGGGGCTTCAGAACCTGTAGCCGACGCCGATGTCGAAAAGCTCGTCCGAGCCCGTGACCTTGGTGCCGCCGCCCTCGACAAACAGACCGCTGTCCAGGCTGTAGGTCGCCGAGACCGAATAGGCGTCGCTGGCGTCCCGCACCATCAGCATGTCGCCGCGCAGGGTCAGGGCCGTCATGACGTCGAAGCTGCCGTGCAGCCGCACTGTGTGACGGGTGTCGGCCGCATCGTATTGCGCCAGCGAGGCCCCGATGCCGAAGCGGTCGGCATCGTGGAACGCGCCGATCTGCATCAGCGACGGATTGGGGCCGGGGGCCGTGGCAAACTCGCCGCTGATGAAGAAGGTCGTCGCGCCCGCCGCATAGGTCATGAAGCCTTCGGCGACATCGACGTTCCGGTCGTTCATGTGGTGATAGCCGGCCCCGAAGCTGAGGCTGCCCGCCTCCTGCTTCCAGGTGATGCCCGGTGTCATGCCGCCATCCTCGGCGCTGAGCCGGCTGGTCGACTGCCCGCTCAGGAAGTCCGGGTCGCGATCCACCACGCGCGAGGTTGAAAAGCGCGGCATCACCCGCTGGGTGTCCGACAGGGGGCGCGGGGCGCCGACCGCAAACTCGCCCGCACCCGTCGCCAGGACAAGGGCGGCCCAGACGTTGGTGAAATCCGCGCCATCGTCAAGGTAGGTGGAGTCCAGCGCGGCGTCAAAGCCCAGAATCCCGCCCGACCGCCAGGTCAGCCCGACATCGCCGTCAAGGGCAAAGCCCGCGCCCGGATCGGCGTCCAGATACTCCAGCTTGACCTCGCCGCCGAAGGCAAGGCCGGTGTCCTGGGCAGTTGCGGGAAGCGCGAAAGCCGCGACCAGCGCGGGAAGAAGAAGCCTGCTCATTGGTTATTTCCGTTCTGCTCGGGTTATTTTCTTGCCAGTATGGCGCAAAACCCTGCGAAGGGAAAGTCCTTGCGATCAATATCTTGTGGCTTCCTCCAGCGGTAGCGGTTCCGTGATGACAAAGGCCGGACAAGCCAGGTCTCAGTCCCAGGTCTCACTCCACGTCAGGCACGGCCAGCAGGTACTCGGCCAGCGCCAGACGGTCGCTTTCGGGCAGGCGGGCCATGTTCTCGACCACATGCGCCATGTGGCCGCCGACGCTGTCATACTCGGGCGTGAAGCCTGTGGTCAGGTATTGCACGATGTCGGCCGCGGTCCAGCCCAGCCTGGCCGGAGTGATGTTCGGGACGCGCCCTTCGCCCGAGGGGTTCGGCGCGCCCGCCAGCCAGCGCGCGGTCTCCATGCCCCCCAGCATGTTGCGGGGCGTGTGGCATTCGCCGCAATGCGCCAGCGCCTCGGCGATGTAGCGGCCGCGCGTGGCGGTGGGCGTCAGGTTGCCCGGCACCGCCCAGTCGTCGGTCAGAAACAGCAGCTTCCACAGCCCGACGGCCTCGCGCTGCGAGAAGGGGAAATCCAGGTCGTGCGGCTGGCTGGGGGTCGCGTCCGCGGGCAGGGTCTTCATGAAGGCGTGAAGGTCCGACACGTCCTGCATCTCCATCTTCGCGTAGGACGCATAGGGCAGGGCAGGGTAGTAGTGCTCGCCCTCGGGGCTGACCCCCCGGGTGATGGCATTGGCCAGGTCCAGCAGGGTCCAGTTGCCGATCCCGTGCTCGGGGTCCTGGCTGATGTTCGGCGCGACGAAGGTGCCGAAGTCCGACGGGAACCGCTGCCCGCCGGACAGGATCAACTCGGCCTCGCCCTCGGCCCTGTCGGCGGCGTGGCACGCGGCGCAGCCGGTGGCCCAGAAGACCAGCTCGCCCCGCGTGGCATCGCCGGTCAGGTCGGCCACGGCGGCGGCAGACAGCGGATCGGGCCGGGCCAGCAGGTAAAGCCCCCCGATGCCGACCAGACCCAGGACGACCAGCCAGCGCATGATCCGCATCGCTTACCCTCCGGTCCAGCTGCGCGGTGACCCTAACCGACAGGCCGCCCGCGTCCAATCACGGTTTCTGGCGCAGGCTGTCGACGGTCATCCAGTCGGGCCAGCCGACGAGGAATTCGATCCCGACCAGCACCAGGCACAGCGCCACCACCCCGAACACCAGCTTCACCCGGCCCTCGGAGGGCGGATTCTGCGCCCAGCGTTTGGCGCGCAAGAGCCAGGTCAGGCCGTTCATGCCTCCTCCGTGAAGCGCACCTTGCCGATATAGGGCAGGTTGCGGTTCCGTTGGGCAAAGTCGATGCCGTAGCCCACCACGAACTCGTCGGGGATCTCGAAGCCGGTCCAGTCCGCCTTGACCGGGACCTCCCGGCGCGAGGGCTTGTCCAGCAGGGCGCAGACCTTCAGCCGCTTGGGTTCCCGCGCCTGCAGCAGAAGGATCACATGGTGCAAGGTGAAGCCGGTGTCGACGATATCCTCGACCAAAAGCACGTCGCGCCCCGCAATCTCGCCCCGCAGGTCCTTCAGGATGCGCACCTCGCGGCTGGAATGCATCGCGTCGCCATAGCTGGAGGCCTCCAGGAAATCGACTTCGACCGGCAGCTCGATCTCGCGCACCAGGTCGGCGATGAAGACGAACGAGCCGCGCAGCAGGCCCACCACCACCAGCTTGTCGGTGCCGTGGAAATGCGCGGTGATCTCACGCGCCAAAGCCTCGACCCGGGCCGCGATGGCCTTGGCGCTGATCATCTGGTCGATCACGTAAGGGCGGTCGGGCATGGCGTCATCCGGGTTGTTCGCCCCTTCCTAGCCGTCAAGGCCACAGATGCAAGGGCCGTGACACGACGCCCGCTTGATCTTGGCCGCGCCTCGGGCCACATCTCGGGCCGAAAGAGACAGCGATGCCCACCCATTCCGAAACCAGACGCCTGCCCTACACCGCCCAGCAGATGTACGATCTGGTGGCCGATGTCGCATCCTACCCCAAGTTCCTGCCCTGGAACTCGGCCGCCCGCATCCGCTCGCGCAGTCCCATCGCGGGCGGCGGCGAGGTGATGGAGGCGGACCTCGTCATCAGCTTCAAGGTCTTCCGCGAACGCTTTGGCAGCCGGGTCACGCTTTGGCCCGACAGGATGCGGATCGACACCGAATACCTTGACGGTCCCTTCCGCCACATGCGGTCGAACTGGGCCTTCCGCGACATCCCCGGCGGCTGCGAGGTCGATTTCCACGTCGATTTCGAGTTCAGGAACGCGATCCTGCAAGGCATCATCGGGGTCGTGTTCAACGACGCCATGCAGCGCGTGGTCCGCGCCTTCGAACGCCGGGCGGCGCAGCTCTACGGGCCGGGGCCGATCTGACGCGACGGAAATCCCCGGCGGTGGCGTGAAACCCGCACCACATGCCCCGAGGTCTTCCATGCGCGCTCTTGCCCTGCTGATAGCCCTTGTCCTGCCCCAGCCGCTTGCCGCCGACACCGTCCGGCTTGGCGACCGCTGGTACAGGATGGAGCTGCCCGCGACTCCCAGGGGGGCGCCGCTGATCCTGGCGCTGCACGGGGGCGGTGGCGACCCCGACCAGTTCGCGCAGGCCTCGGGCCTGGCGCGTGCGGCGAACCGCGCGGGCTTTGCCGTGGCCTTTCCCGCCGGGACCGGTCGGCGCGACGACCGGCTCCTGACCTGGAACGGCGGCTACTGCTGCGGCCTGGCCGCGCGACGGGGCGTCGATGACATGGGCTTTCTGAGGCTGGTGATCTCGGATGCGGCCCAGCGGTTCGGAGTGGACGGGCAGGGCGTCTACCTGACCGGCATGTCCAACGGCGCGATCCTGGCGGAAACCTTTGCGGCGCAGAACCCCGACCTGGTGCGCGCCGTCGCCGGTGTGGCTGGCACGATGGACACGTCGCGCACCCGTGTTCGGGGGCAGGTCCCAGCGCTGATCATCCACGGCACCGCCGACACGATGGTGCCCTTCGCCGGCGGTCGGGGCGACACCAGCCTGACGCGGACCGATTTCGCCTCGGTTCCTTCGGTGGTGCAGGCCTTTCTGGCCCCCTGGGGCGGTGTGCCGGCCAAGACCAGCCGCCGCATCGACACCCGGAACGATGGCACCTCGGTCATCGTCACCGACCATGAAACGCGCGGCCGCGTGGTCCTGCGGCTGCTGACCGTCGAGGGCGGAGCGCACCACTGGCCCGGCGGTCGCAAGGCCCGGCCGACCGAGGGCAAGACCCAGGAGATCGACGCCAATGCCGAGATCCTGCGCTTTTTCGCGGCCAATCCGTAAAGCGGACCAAATTCCTTCGAAGGAATTTGCAAATCCTTTTCTCAAAGGATCTGGACCTACTCCAGCGCCGCGACCAGCAGTTTCAGCGCGTGCTCGGTCGCGGCCTTGCGCACCTTGGCCCGGCCCAGCGGCCCGAAGTCCACCGTCTCGACCCGCGTCTCGCGGCCGTGCTGCGCCACTCCGAAGCAGACCCGCCCCTCGGGCTTGAACTCGGACCCGCCAGGTCCGGCGATCCCGGTGATCGACACCGCAAGCCCGGCCGCCGACCGGGCCAGCGCCCCTGCGGCCATCTCGCGCGCGACCGGTTCGGACACCGCGCCATGTGCGGCCAGCGTCGCCTCCGAGACCCCCAGAAGATCGACCTTCGCGGCGTTGGAATAAGTGACGAACCCGCGCTCGAAGACGTCCGACGATCCCGCCACCTCGGTCAGCGCCGCCGCGACCAGGCCGCCGGTGCAGCTTTCCGCCGTGGCGATCCGCAGGCCCCAGTAGCGTGCCCGAGCCAGGAGATCGGGAACGCTTACCCCAGCCACGGCTGCACCAGCCCATGATACAGCCCCGCCAGCGCGACCGACCCGACCCCGGCGAAAAGCCCGGCCCAGAGGTCGTCCAGCATCACGCCCGTCGCCCCCTTCATCCGGTCGGCCCGGCCGACCAGCCAGGGCTTCCAGATGTCGAACAGCCGGAACAGCAGGAACGGCACGACCCAGCCCGGCCAGGCGCCGAACAGAAGGTCCGCGACATCGTGCCGCCACAGCGGAATCACCGTGAAGGACAGGGCCAGCAGCTGCCCCGCGACCTCGTCGATCACCACCTCGGAAGGGTCCTCGCCCCCTGTCGCCCGCAAGTAGCGCGGCACCGCCCAGAAGCCCAGGATCACCGCCACCGCACAGCCGACCGGCACCGCCAAAGCCCATCCCGCCTGATAGGCCGCGACAGCCAGCGCGACGGTGATTGCCGAGGCCCAGGTCCCCGGGGCCGGTTTCAGGAAGCCCGCGCCGAAGCAGGTGGCGACCATCCGGCTCATGACTTCACCAGCACGCAGGTCGCCAGGGCCGCGATGCCCTCTTCGCGCCCGGTGAAGCCCAGCCGTTCGGATGTGGTTGCCTTGACCGAGACCCGCCCCGCATCGACCCCCATGATCCGCGCCAGTTCCGCTTGCATTGCAAGGGCATGCGGGCCGATCTTCGGACGCTCGCAGACCAGCGTCACGTCGCAGTTGCCCAGCCCGTAGCCGTGCGAGCGCGCCCGGTCGATGGCATGGGCCAGGAAGAGATGCGAGGCCGCGCCCTTCCACTGCGGGTCACTGGGCGGGAAATGCCGCCCGATGTCCCCCTCGGCCAGCGCGCCATAGATCGCGTCGGTCAGGGCGTGCATCCCCACATCGGCATCGGAATGGCCCAGCAGGCCCTTGCCATGCGGCAGCTTCACCCCGCACAGCCAGACATGATCGCCCGCGCAGAAGGCATGCACGTCATAGCCGTTGCCCACCCGGATCTCTGGCCGCAGATCCATGTCACGCCCCTTCAGGATCGCCTCGGCCCGGGCGAAA
>PNNE01000043.1 GCA_013824055.1 Rhodobacter sp.
CGACGCCTCGCCGCAGAAGGCGGCAATGGCGCTGACGATGGACCGGCTTGGCAAGGGCGAAGAGCCCCCCGGTCTCAGGGCTGCGCGGTCGGTGCTGGCGGCGCTTCGCCGTTGATGATGCCCAGGACCTGCGGCATCAAGGCTGCCATGTTGGCGTTGATCAGCGCGATGATCCCCGGCTGCTGCGCCGCGGTCAGCTGCGGCAGCTTCGCCATCACCGACTTGCCCTCGGGCGTGGCGTAGAAGTCGCGCAAGGCCGTGATCTCGGCCAGGGTCATCATGTCCGCCATGATCCCGGCCTGGTCGCGCAGCAATGTCGTCAACGGGTCGGTGAAGGTATCAAGGTAAAGCTGCCGGATCTGCGCCACCTGCGCGTCGGTCAGGTCTTGCCCGCCCGCTGCGACCTGTTGCAGGATCGGCTGATACATCGTCTCGATCATTGCGGTCATGTCGAAGCCGTCCAGCGCCAGATCGACATATTCGGCGGCAGCAGCCACCCTCTCGTCGCGGGTTTCGGCAAGGGCGGGCAAGGGCAGGGCCAGCAGCAGTGCCAGAGCGAACGGTTTCACGACGCAGGTCCTTTCCAGATCCAGCCGCCACCGAAGATCCGGCTGCCTTCGGGGGCGTAGAAGACGCAGGCCTGGCCCGCGCTTACCCCGTCTTCGGGCGACAGCAGCTCGACCTCGGCCGTCGTGGGTCCGGTCGGGCGAATGATCGCCTCGCGCGGGGGGCGGGTCGAGCGGACCTTGACCTTCAGGTGCCACTCGGGCCGCGCCTCGAAGGCCGCATCGCCCAGCCAGTTGATCTCGCGCACCGGAATGATCCGGGTCGACAGCGCCGCCTTCGGCCCGACGATGACGCGGCGCGTCGCCGGGTCCAGCTTCACGACGTAAAGTGGCTCGCCCAGGCCGCCGATCCCCAGGCCCTTGCGCTGGCCGATGGTGTAATGGATCACGCCCCGGTGCTGACCCAGGACGGTGCCGTCAAGATCCACGATCTCTCCCGGATCGGCCGCACCGGGGCGCAGCTTCTCGATCACCGCCGCATAGTCGCCGTTCGGGACAAAGCAGATGTCCTGGCTGTCCGGCTTGTCGGCCACCGGCAGCCCGTATTTCGCCGCCAGCGCCCGGGTTTCCGCCTTCGAGGCCAGATGCCCCAGGGGGAAGCGCAGGTAGCTCAGCTGCTCGGGCGTGGTCGAGAACAGGAAATAGGACTGGTCGCGCGCAGGGTCGGCGGCCTGGTGCAGCTCGGCCCCCTGGTCTCCGACCTTGCGCTGGATGTAGTGCCCGGTGGCCATGCAGTCGGCCTCGAGATCCCTGGCAGTGGCCAGAAGGTCCTTGAACTTCACCCGTTCGTTGCAGCGGATGCAGGGCACCGGCGTCGCGCCCGCCAGATAGGCATCGGCGAAGTCCTCGATCACCGCCTCGCGGAAGGTGTTCTCGTAGTCGAGGACGTAGTGGGGAAAGCCCATCGTCTCGGCCACGCGGCGCGCGTCGTGGATGTCGCGGCCCGCGCAGCAGGCCCCCTTCTTGGCCAGCGCCGCGCCGTGGTCGTAAAGCTGCAGCGTGACGCCCACGACGTCATAGCCTTCCTCGGCCAGCAGTGCTGCCACGACCGAGCTGTCGACACCGCCCGACATGGCGACGACGACCCGCGTTTCGGACGGGGGCTTGGGAAACCCAAGCGAGTTGAGGGCCAGGTCGCGCGGCATGATCATTGTCCGGGTTCAGGGAATGATGGGGAATATATGAAAATGCTGTGCAGTCTCAATCCCCAGTTTCAGGATTGATTAAGCCTGATCCGGCATCCTGCGTCAAACCAACGAGGGAACGGTCATGTTTCTCAAGCGTGTCGACGGGCCGCGGCAGGTCACCCTGCCGGATGGCAGCATCCTTACCCGGGCGGATCTGCCGCCTGCGGAAACCCGGCGCTGGGTCGCCAGCCGCAAGGCCGTGGTGGTGCGCGCCGTGGTCTATGGCCTGATCTCGGAGAAGGAGGCGCTGGAACGCTATGCCCTGTCGGAGGAGGAATTCGGCCTTTGGCGCACGGCTGTCGCGAAGCATGGCGATGATGGCCTTAAAGTCACAGCGATCCAGAAATACAGACAACTTTAAATGGAATATGACTCTCCCTCTGGCATAGTAACTCAACGTTAACCACTGACGGGCAAGGTCGTTAACGATGAACCACCGGAGCGGAGATTTAACGAATGCGCATTCTGCTTGTTGAGGACGACCCCACCACCTCGCGCAGCATCGAATTGATGCTGACCCATGCCAACCTGAACGTCTATTGCACCGACATGGGCGAAGACGGGATCGACCTGGCGAAACTTTACGACTACGACCTGATCCTTCTGGACCTGAACCTGCCGGACATGAGCGGGCATGAAGTCCTGCGCCAGGTGCGCCAGGCGCGGGTGGAAACGCCGATCCTGATCCTGTCGGGCGCGGATGATACGGAAAGCAAGCTGAAGGGCTTCGGTTTTGGCGCCGACGACTACCTGACCAAGCCGTTCCACCGCGAAGAACTGGTGGCGCGCATCCATGCCATCATCCGCCGGTCCAAGGGCCACAGCCAATCGGTCATCAAGACCGGGCGCGTGGCCGTCAATCTGGATGCAAAGACCGTGGATGTCGACGGCAAGGCCGTCCATCTGACCGGCAAGGAATACCAGATGCTGGAACTCCTGTCGCTGCGCAAAGGCACGACGCTGACCAAGGAGATGTTCCTGAACCATCTTTATGGCGGAATGGACGAACCGGAATTGAAGATCATCGACGTCTTCATCTGCAAGCTTCGCAAGAAACTGGCCGAGGCGACGGGCGGCGACAACCATATCGAAACCGTCTGGGGCCGCGGCTATGTGCTGCGTGACCCGGCCGGCGGTCAGGCGCGGCTGGCCGCCACCGCCTGATCTTTACCTTGGCGGGCCCGCCGCCTAACCTCTGCACGGCAGGATCCAGGGGGCGGGCATGGTGCAAAAGGCGGTCAATCTCCTGACAGAGGCCGAGGCGCGCGAGGAACTTGCGCGCCTGGCGCAGGCGATTTCCGCGGCGAACACCGCCTATCACACGCTTGACGCGCCCCAGATCTCGGACGCCGACTATGATGCGCTGAAGCTGCGCAACGCTGCGATCGAGGCCCGATTTCCGGCTCTGAAGCGCGCCGATTCGCCAACGGATCAGGTGGGCGGCGCCGTGGCCGAGGGTTTCGGCAAGGTGGCGCACCGGCTGCGGATGCTGTCGCTGGAGAATGCCTTTGCCGCCGAGGACATCACCGATTTCGACGACCGCCTGCGCAAGTTCCTCGGGCACCTGGGCGCATTGGACTATACCGCCGAACCGAAGATCGACGGGCTGTCCTTGTCCCTGCGCTATGAAAGCGGGGTGCTGGTCCAGGCCGCAACCCGGGGGGACGGCGAGGTGGGCGAGAACGTCACCGAAAACGCCCGCACCATCGCCGATATCCCGCACCGCCTGACGGGTGCCCCCACGGTGCTGGAAGTGCGGGGCGAGGTCTACATGGCCCACGCCGACTTCGCCGCCCTGAACGCGCGGCAGTCCGCCAGCGGCGACAAGACCTTTGCCAACCCCCGCAATGCTGCTGCCGGATCGCTGCGCCAGCTTGACGCCCGCATCACCGCCGCCCGGCCGCTGCGCTTTTTCGCCTATTCCTGGGGTGAGCTTTCCGCCCCCCTGGCCGCCACCCAGTTCGAGGCGATCCAGCGGCTCAAGGCGCTGGGATTTCAGACCAATCCCCTGACCATCCTGTGTTCCGGCCCCAAGGAGATGCTGGCGCACTACCTCGGGATCGAGGCTCAGCGGGCGACCCTGGGCTACGACATCGACGGCGTCGTCTACAAGGTGAACGACCTTGCGCTGCAAGCCCGGCTTGGCTTCCGCTCCTCGAGCCCCCGCTGGGCCATCGCGCACAAGTTCCCGGCCGAGCTGGCCTGGACCGAGCTTCTGGGCATCGACATCCAGGTCGGCCGTACCGGGGCGCTCTCTCCGGTGGCGCGGCTGAGGCCGGTGACGGTCGGGGGGGTCGTGGTCAGCAATGCCACCCTGCACAACGAGGATTACATCGCCGGGCGCGACAGCCGCGGCCAGCCGATCCGCGGCGGCAAGGACATCCGCGTCGGCGACTGGGTTCAGGTCTACCGGGCCGGGGACGTGATCCCCAAGCTGGCCGACGTCGATCTTTCCCGCCGCAAGGACGGCGCGCAACCCTATGTTTTCCCTGACAGATGCCCGGAATGTGGCAGCCCCGCCCACCGCGAGGAGGGCGATTCGGTCCGCCGCTGCACCGGCGGTCTGATCTGCCCGGCGCAGGCGGTGGAACGGCTGAAGCACTTCGTCTCGCGCGGTGCCTTCGACATCGAAGGCCTGGGCGCCAAGCAGGTCGAGATGTTCTTCAACGACCCGACCCTTCCGGTCAGAACCCCCGCCGACATCTTCACGCTTGCTGCAAGAGACGCCGCCAACCCCTTGCAGAAGCTGAAGAACCGCGAGGGATTCGGCGACATCTCCGCCGCCAAGCTTTTCGCCGCCATCGAAGCCCGCCGGACGATCCCGCTTGATCGGCTGATCTTCTCGCTGGGACTCCGTCATGTGGGCGAGGTCGCGGCCAGCCTTCTGGCCCGCCACTACTCCACCTGGGACGCCTTCGAGGCTGCGCTCGCCAATGCCAGCCCCGGCTCGCCGGACTGGGCCGAACTGACGTCGATCAACGGGGTGGGCGAGGTCATGGCGCAAAGCCTTGTCGACGCCTTCCAGAACCAGGGCGAGCGCCAGGCCATCGACGCGCTGGTCGCCCAGCTGACGGTGCAGCCGGTGCAGGCGCGCGGGACGGTCGACTCTCCCGTGGCGGGCCTTACGGTCGTCTTCACCGGCACGCTGGAAAAGATGACCCGGGCCGAGGCCAAGGCGCGGGCCGAGGCCTTGGGGGCCAAGGTTGCCGGCAGCGTCAGCGCAAGGACCGACCTTCTGGTCGCAGGTCCCGGAGCCGGGTCGAAGGCCAGGGACGCCGAGCGCCTGGGGGTCCGCATGATCGACGAGGACGCCTGGCTGCGGCTGATCGGCACCGCATGAGCCGGCCCGAGACGCTTTTCCCGCTGTTTGCTGGCCTGGAAACCCTTCCCGGTGTCGGCCCCAAGGCGGCAAAGGCCCTTGAGGGCCTGGGCGTGACCCGACCCAAGGACCTGCTGTATTTCCTGCCGCATTCCGGTGTGGACCGCGCCCTGCGGACTTCGGTCCGCGAGGTTGTCCCCCCCGCGACCCTGACGGTCGAAGTCGAGATCGGCCAGCACGTCCCTGCGCGCCGCAAGGGCGGCCCCTACCGCGTGCATGTCCGCGATGCGCGGGTCGAGTTTCTGCTGGTCTATTTCCACGCCAGGGCCGAGGCCTTGGCCAGATTGCTGCCGACCGGACAGCGCCGCCTGGTCTCTGGCAAGGTCGAGCTGTTCGACGGCATCGCCCAGATGGTCCACCCCGACCACGTGCTTCGCGTCGAGGATGCGCGCGAGATCCCGGCCTACGAGCCGATCTACCCGCTGGCCGCAGGACTGACGCAGCGGGTGGTCGGCAAGGCGGTTCAGGCTGCGCTGACCCGGTTGCCGCCGTTGGCAGAGTGGATCGACCCCGCCCTGCTGGCCCGCGAAGGCTGGCCCGACTGGCCTTCGGCGCTGCGGGCCGGGCATGGGCCCTCGGGCGCGGCAGCTTTGGCCTTTACCCATCCGGCACGGCAGCGGCTGGCCTATGACGAGCTGTTCGCCCATCAGCTGACGCTGTCCATTGCCCGCGCCCGCCTGCGCCGTGCCAAGGGGCTGGTGACCGAAGGCACCGGGGTCTTGCGTGACAAGGTCCTGAAAAGCCTTCCCTATGCGCCAACGGCCGCCCAGGTCCGCGCCGTCGGCGAGATCGCTGCCGATATGGCGCTGCCGCTGCGGATGAACCGCCTGTTGCAGGGCGATGTGGGGTCCGGGAAGACGCTGGTCGCCTTTCAGGCCCTGCTCACCGCGGTCGAGGCCGGAGGCCAGGGCGTCATGATGGCGCCGACAGAGATCCTCGCGCGTCAGCACTTCGAGGGGCTGGCTCCGCTCGCCCGTGCAGCCGGGGTGCGGCTGGAGCTGCTGACCGGTCGCGACCGGGGGGCGGACCGGGCGATGAAGCTGGAGGACCTTGCGATGGGCCGCATCCCGATCCTGGTCGGGACCCATGCGGTCTTTCAGAAGGACGTGGAGTTCAAGGACTTGCGGCTTGCGGTCGTGGACGAACAGCACCGTTTCGGCGTGGCGCAACGCATGGAACTGGGCGCGAAAGGTGCTGCGGTCGATGTGCTGGTGATGACGGCGACACCGATCCCCCGTTCCCTCGCGCTGGCGACGCATGGCGACATGGATGTCTCGGTGCTGGACGAAAAACCGGCAGGCCGGAAGCCGATTCGAACCGCGATGGTCTCGGCCGAGCGGCTGGACGAGGTGATGGACCACCTGCGCAAGGCCGTGGCCGAGGGGCGGCAGGCCTATTGGGTCTGCCCCCTGGTCGAGGAATCCGAGGTCGTCGACTATGCCAGCGCCGAGGAACGTTTCCGATCGCTGCGCGCCAGCCTGGGCGACCGCGTGGGTCTTGTGCATGGCCAGATGCCGCCCGCCGAAAAGGACGCCGCGATGGCGCGCTTTGTGGCGGGGGAGACATCGGTTCTGGTGGCGACCACGGTGATCGAGGTCGGGGTCAACGTGCCGAATGCGACGATCATGGTGATCGAGCAGGCGGAAACCTTCGGCCTGGCGCAACTGCACCAGCTTCGCGGTCGGGTCGGGCGGGGCGATGCGGCCTCGACCTGCCTGCTGATCTATCAGCCGCCGCTGAACGAGACCGGGCGTCGGCGGCTGACCACGATACGTGACACCGAAGACGGATTCCGCATTGCCGAGGAAGACCTTGCGATGCGGGGGGCAGGCGACCTGATCGGCACGGCGCAATCCGGACTGCCGCGCTTTCGGGTGGCGGATCTGGAGCGCCAGGCCAGCCTTATGGCGCTGGCGCAGTCGGATGCGCGCAAGCTGCTGCTGGACGATCCCGAGCTGTCGGGCCCGCGTGGCCAGGCGGCCCGGTCGCTGCTGTGGCTGATGGACCAGGACCGGGCCCTTCGCCTGATGAGCGTCGGCTGAGCAGTTCGTTCCGGTCTGTTCACGAATGTTCTTAAAAAGTTCTTTACAGGGCGGTGCCGATATGAGAACAATCTGGCAACGCATCATGGAGAACGCGATGAAAGACGCCATGAAGACCCTGCTGAGCCACACTCCCAAAGGCGCGATGGAAGATCTGGTTGGCGTCGCGTCGCTGTTCGTTCTGCTGTTCGCCGTGCTGTCCGTGCCCGGCTTGCACTAAGGTTTCTGCCCCGCGCTCTGTCCCCCAAGGGTGGCGGTCCGCCTCGCCTGGCCCACCGTCCGCCGTTTCCAGACGCGCCACTGCCGCCGCCATCCGACCGGATGTGCGGCGGTTTTTTCTATGCCGCCGCCTGAGCGGTCTCCATCGCCTCGCAGACGGCTTCCAGCGCCAGCAGGATCGAGGCGTGGCGGTTCTTGTAGTCGCGGGCGGGCAGCAGGACCTCATAGCCGTCGAAGGGTGCCGTCGGAACCGGACCCCCCGCTTTCAGCATCGCGGCAAGCGCGTCGCGCGCGGCCTTCAACTCGGGCAACGAGCGCCCGATGACCACGTTCCCCAGCACGGCGGCAGAGGCCTGGCCCAAAGCGCAGGCCTTCACGTCCTGCGCGAAATCGGTGATGCGGCCATCCTTGACCACCACGTCCGCCGTGACGGTAGACCCGCAGAGGGGCGAGCGTCGCCGCGCGGTGCCCTGGGGGGCGGGCAGGCGGCCCAGATGCGGGATCTCGGCGGCAAGGCCCAGGATGCGGGCAGAGTAAAGCTTGATCAGATCGCTGTCGCTCACGTGGATTTGCCTTCGCGCATGGAAAGTCCCCGGCTGACACCGTATGTAGACCCCGCGAACCCGCCTGCCAAGGAGAGAGCCATGACGTTCGACCCGGCCACACTGAAGTATGATGCGGCGGGGCTGGTTCCCTGCGTGGCGCAGGATGCCGTGTCGGGCGAGGTGCTGATGGTCGCCTGGATGAACGCGGCCTCGGTTGCGGCGACGCTGGAGACGGGGAAGGTCACTTACTGGTCGCGGTCAAGGGCTGCGTTCTGGGTGAAGGGCGAAAGCTCGGGCCACCACCAGCGGCTGGTCGAGTTGCGGGTCGATTGCGACCGGGACTGCCTGCTGGCGCTGGTTCAGCAAGAGGGGCCGGCCTGTCACACCAACCGTCGGTCGTGCTTTTACACGGCGGTCCGGGGTGGCGAGGAGGTCGAGATCATGGCCCCTGTCCAGGCCGGACACGGCTGAGACCTGCAAGGCACCCGACGGCCTGGCGGAGGTCAGGGGGTTGGCAGTCCGACCATCCGGCGGATGTCGGCGGGGGTTGCACCCTCGGCCCGGTACTTCGCAATCGCCCGTGCATCGTCACGCTTGGCCAGGCGCTTGCCGTGGTCGTCCCGGATCAGCCGGTGATGGTGGTAGACGGGGGTCGGCAGGCCGAAAAGGTGTTGCAGGATCACCTGGACCGGCGTGAAGTCGAACAGGTCCTCGCCCCGGATGACATGGGTCACGCCCTGATCGGCGTCGTCGAAGGCCGAGGCCAGGAAATAGGCGACGATATCCTCGCCCTTGCGGGACAGGACCACGTCGCCGATCTGCCGATGTGCCTGTTCGGGGTCGACCTGGTGCAGGCCGAAGTGGCCAGGCCCGGTTTCGGCAAAGGAAAGCTCCGCCGCCGCAAGCGACGCCAGTGCGGCATCAAGGTTCAGCCGAAGCGCGTCCGAGGCTGTGCGGGTTTCGATGCCACGATGGCGACAGGTGCCGGGGTAGACGTTGAACGCAACCCCCTCCTGCGGGGCGGCGAGTGCCGCGCGGATGTCCGAGCGGGTGCAGGAACAGGGGTAAAGCAGGCCCTTGCCCGCAAGAGCTTCGAGACGGGTGTTGTAGGTCGCGATATGCCCGGACTGGCGCTGGATCGGCCCGTCCCACCCCAGACCCAGCCAGACAAGGTCCTGCTGGATCAGGCGGTCGTACTCGGCGCGGCAGCGTTCAAGGTCGGTGTCCTCCATCCGCAACAGGAACCGCCCGCCCGCCTCGCGCGCCATGTCATGCGCAAGGATCGCGGAATAGGCGTGGCCAAGATGCAGCGGGCCAGTCGGGCTGGGCGCGAAGCGGGTTACGAAAGCCATGCCGTGAAGGCACCTTTGGCGCGATCGGTATAGGCCTTGTAGCGGTCCTTGCGGCCCCGGCGGCCCCCCTTGGCGTCGATGGGCGGGAAGAGGCCGAAGTTCACGTTCATCGGCTGGAAGGTCTTTGCCTCGGCCCCGCCGGTGATGTGGCTGACCAGGGCGCCCATCGCGGTTTCCGGGGGCGGCGGCGAAAGATCGCGCCCAAGAAGATCGTGCGCGGCCATTCGACCGGCCAAGAGGCCCATCGCGGCGGATTCGACATAGCCCTCGACCCCGGTGATCTGTCCGGCAAAGCGTATATACGGGCGCGACTTCAGCCGCATCCGGTCATCCAGCAGCGTGGGAGAGTTGATGAAGGTGTTGCGGTGGATGCCGCCCAGGCGCGCGAAACTGGCGTTCTCCAGCCCCGGAATCATCTTGAAAACAGCGGTTTGCGCACCGTATTTCATCTTGGTCTGGAAGCCGACGATATTGTGCAGCGTGCCCAGCTTGTTGTCGCGGCGCAGCTGCACCACGGCATAGGCCTTTTCATCCGGCTTGTGCGCATTGGTCAGGCCGACCGGCTTCATCGGGCCGTGGCGCAGCGTCTCACGCCCGCGTTCGGCCATCACCTCGATCGGCAGGCAGCCGTCGAAGTATGGGGTGGGGTTGGACAGACCAGCAGCTTCGCCCGCGTGGAACTCGGTCTTCTCGGCCGCCAGCAGGGCGTCGATGAAGGCCTCGTACTGCTCGCGGGTCATCGGGCAGTTGATGTAGGCGCGTCGCTCAGCCTCGGTCTCGCCCTTGTCGTAGCGGCTTTGCAGCCAGGCGACCGACATGTCTATACTTTCGGTATATACAATCGGGGCAATGGCGTCGAAGAAGGCAAGCGCTTCGGCCCCGGTCGCGGCGCGAATGGATTCGGCCAGGGCGGGGCTGGTCAGGGGGCCGGTTGCAATGATCCAGTTCCCGGATGAAGGAAGCTCGGTAACCTCTTCATAGGATGTTGAAATCAGCGGATGCGCCTTCAGCTTTTCCGTCACCGCGGCAGCGAAGGGATCGCGGTCCACGGCCAGGGCGCCCCCAGCCGGAAGGCGATGCTTGTGGGCCATCTCCAGCACCAGACTGCCCGCCGCGCGCATCTCCCAGTGGATCAGCCCGACGGCGTTCTGTTCATGGTCATCCGAACGGAAGGAGTTCGAGCAGACCATCTCGGCAAAGTCGCCGGTCCGGTGCGCGAAAGTGGCGACCTTGGGCCGCATCTCGTGCAGCACGACGGGGACGCCCAGATTTGCCGCGGCCCAGGCGGCTTCGGAGCCTGCCATGCCGCCGCCGATGATGTGCAAGGTTTCAGTCATGGCCCGGATTTAGGCCGGATTGCCGGAAAAGGAAAGCCGGGGGCGGCAGGCGCCCCCGGCCATTGGTCAGGACTTGTCCACGGCAAGCTTGCCGGGTCCGTGGGCGAAGATCATCAGGAAGGCACCGGCGATCCCGAGGTTCTTGAAGAACAGGATCATCTGCATCTGGTCGGCGGGCGCGAAATGATACAGCAGCCCGGCCACGACGCAGAAGCCCGCGCCAAGCAGGGCCATCCAGCGGGCCTGGAAGCCGATCAGCATCGACAGGCCAAGCAGCACCTCGAAGATGATCGCGGGCCAGGCCAGAAAGCCGGGCAGGCCGCCCGAGGTCATATAGCCGGCAAAGCCGGCGACGTCGCCCATCTTGCTCAGGCCGGCCGGGATGAACACGGCGGCGAGGAAGAGGCGCGTGACGAGCGGCGCGTAGGTCTTGAGCAGTTCCATGAGTATCCCTTGAACGCTTGTTCCGGTCTGGTGCCGGGCCCGGATGTTCTTTCACACCGGCGGCATTGCGAAAATTCCGCGCCGGGGCAGGGACCTTGTGCGCTGACGCGCAATCAGCCCACAAGGCGGCGGCGCTGGTCGGCCGCAAAGCCGGCGGGGTCGGCGACATCGGCCCCCAGATCGGCGGCCTTCTGGAAGAAGCCCGGGGCAGGCAGGCCGTCGGGCGACAGGCGTTGGCGCATGACCGCGGCGCGGAAGGGACGGCCCAGGGCGGCGTCTTCCTCCATCAGGGTCTCAAGCGCCGCGGTCAGCTCGCCCAGGCGCAGGCCGAGGTCCCGCGCAAGGGTGCCGTAGGCGATGGTTTCGCCCGCAGCCGCAAGGGCTGCGAGCCTGTCCTCAAGCCTCATCGCCCTGGTCGGCGACGCGGGCGACCGAGACGACTTCCTCATCGGCGGCCACGGCGAAGACCTTGACCCCGCCAGCGCTGCGCGAGCGGAAGCTGACCTGGTCAACCGGCACCCGGATCGACTGGCCGGTCGAGGTGGCCAGCATGATCTGGTCCGAGCTTTCGACCGGGAACGAGGCGATGATCCGACCGCCACGCGGCCCCGGAGAGATCGCCTTGACGCCCATGCCGCCACGGCCGCGGACCGGGTAGTCGTGGCTGGACGACAGCTTGCCCGAGCCGCCCTTGGTGATGGTCAGGATCAGATCCTCGGCCGCCGACATCTCGGCGTAGCGGTCGGGGGAAAGCTGGCCGGCGGGGACGTGGTCTTCCTCGTCGTCGGTGTCTTCCTCGGTGATGCCGGCCATCAGGCGGCGCTGTTTCAGGTAGGCTTCGCGTTCCTCGGGCGTGGCCTCGAAGTGGCGGATGATCGACATGCTGACGACGTGGTCGCCGTCCGCCAGGCGGATGCCGCGCACGCCGGTCGAGCCTCGGGACTTGAAGACCCGGATTTCGGTGGTGGAGAAGCGGATGGCGCGCCCGGCTTCGGTCACCAGCATGATGTCGTCCTGATCGTCGGCGATGGCGGCGTTCACCAGAGTGATGCCCTCGGGCAGGTTCATCGCGATCTTGCCGTTGCGCTTGACGTTGGTGAAGTCCGAAAGGTCGTTCTGCCGCACGTCGCCGTCGCTGGTCGCGAAGACGATCTGCAGGCTGGCCCAGTCTTCCTCGGGCACGTCGACCGGCATCAGCGCGGCGATGGAGACGCCGGTCTCGATCGGCAGGATGTTGACCAGCGCCTTGCCCTTGGCGGTCCGTCCGGCCAGCGGCAGGCGCCAGGTCTTCAGCTTGTAGACCATGCCGTCGGTTGTGAAGAACAAGAGCCAAGTATGTGTATTCGCGACGAAAAGCGTGGTGACGACGTCATCGTCCTTGGTCTGCATCGACGA
>PNNE01000004.1 GCA_013824055.1 Rhodobacter sp.
ACCGCCTGGTGCAGCTGCTGGAAGGCATCCCGGCCAAGGTCAACCTGATCCCGTTCAACGAATGGCCCGGCGCGCCCTACAAGCGGTCGTCGGGCAACCGGATCCATGCCTTCGCCGATATCATCTACAAGGCCGGCTATGCGTCTCCGATCCGCACTCCGCGGGGCGAGGACATCATGGCCGCCTGCGGGCAGCTGAAATCCGCGACCGAACGCGCGCGCAAGTCGAAAGCCCGGATCGAGGCCGAGATCGGGCTGGCCTGACCCCTTGCGGGGCGGGCGGATTTGCGCTGAGGTCTGACGCCCAGACGAAGGAGCCGCCCGATGGCCAAATCCGCCGCCAGGAAACCCGCTGCGAAGAAGCCTGCCGCCAAGGCCCCTGCCACCAAGGCCCCTGGCACCAAGCCGAAAAGCCCCGCCGAATGGGCGCATGACCGGCTGGTCATGTATATCCGCGACTTCGAAAGCGGGCTTGATGCCGAGCAGGAAATCGCGATGGGCTTTGCCGCCGACGAGACCGGCGTGCTGCGGATCGAGGGGCTGGGGTTTTTCGAGCCGGACATCATCACCTTCTATGGCCGCGACGAATTTGGCGCGAAGACCCAGCTGATCCAGCATGTCAGCCAGCTTTCGGTCACGCTGCGCGCGGTTCCGAAACCGGCCGACAGCGACCCGCCGCGCCGGATCGGCTTTCACCTGACGCCCGGCTGGATCGGCGGCGATTCCGGCGACGGCTCGGCCGGGTAGGACACCGCGACCCCGTGACAGGGCGGGGTGAATCGGCTATGGGCTTGTCGAAAGACCTAAACTCGGGGAACCAAGATGGCCGACCAGAAGACTTCCGAACACGTCCACGGCTCGATGGACATCCGCGAGCAGAAAAAGACCTTCGCGGGCTTCATCCGGATGTCGATCTGGACGACCGTGGCCATCATCGTGATCCTGGTCTTCATCGGGCTGGTCAACGCCTGATCGCGGGACCCGGCCGGATGCGCCGTCTTCTTTGCCTGATCGCCCTGCTGGGCCTGACCGCCTGCGGCGCCGAGCCGAAATGGGCGCCGCAGGACCAGGTGGATGCCGTGCGCTTCGTCGAAGGCCCGCCGAACTACATCACGCTGTTTACCGTGGTGAACAAGCGGACCGGATCGGGCGCACATTCGGCGATCCTGGTGAACGGGTCCGAACGGCTGATCTTCGACCCGGCGGGGACCTGGTATCACCCCAGGCTGCCAGAGCGGAATGACGTCCATTTCGGCATGAACGACAAGGCGCTGGCCTTCTACATCGACTACCACACCCGCGTCACCTACGACACGATCGAGCAGACGGTCTACGTCTCTCCGCAGGTGGCCGAGCAGGTGCTGGCCCGGGTCAAGGCCTATGGCGCGGTGCCAAAGGCGATGTGCACGCAAGCCACCTCGTCGATCCTGCGCGGGGTGCCGGGGTTCGAAAGCCTGCCGCAGACCTTCTATCCGAGAAAGCTGTCCAGGGCCTTCGGGGACCTGCCGGGCGTCACGACCCGCGTCATCACCGACGATGACGACGACAACAACCACGGCGTCCTTCTGGTGCAGCACGACGGCACGCCGCTGCCGTGAGCCCTCCTTGAACCGGGCGCGCGATGCGTTAGGCTTGGCCTTCGACGCGAAAGGCATCTGATTTGCGCATCTTCGGGGTGATCCTGGCAGGCGGTGAGGGCCGGCGAATGGGCGCGGACAAGGGCTTTGTCCAGCTGGCCGGTCGCCCGCTGATCGCGCATGTCCTTGACCGGCTGGAGCCGCAGGTGGACCGCGTGCTGATCTCGGCCAACGGCGATCCTGCGCGGTTTGCCGGGCTTGGGCGTCCGGTGGTGGCGGATGCAAGGGCGCAAGGGCCACTGTCGGGCGTGCTGGCCGCGCTGACGCTGGCGGCGGCTCAGGGTGCGACGCACCTGGTTTCCACCCCCGTCGACACGCCGTTCCTGCCGGGGGATCTGGTCCCGCAGCTGCTGCTGGCCGCGGAAGGTTCGCCCCAGGGGCTGGCGCTGGCGTCCGACGCCACCGGCGACCACCCCGCCACTGCGATCTGGCCAGTGGGGCTTGCCCCTGCCCTTGCGGCCTTCCTGGCCGGGGGGCAGGCCAGGATCACGCGCTTTACCGACGCCCACCAGGCCGCCCGGGCGCACTTCCCCGACCCCCGCGCCTTCCTGAACCTGAACACGCCCGAGGACCTTGCCGCGGCCGAAGCGCTGCTGAAGGGGGCCGGATGAAGGTCTATGGCGTCATCGGCTGGAAGAATTCGGGCAAGACCAGCCTGATGGAACGGCTGGTGGCCGATATCACCGGGCGGGGGGTCTCGGTCTCTACCGTCAAGCATGTGCACCACACTGTGGACCTGGACCAGCCGGGCAAGGACACCTGGCGCCACCGCCAGGCGGGCGCGCGCGAGGTGGTGCTGGCCTCGGCAGACCGATTGGCGATCCTGGTCGAACACCGGGGGCCAGAGCCTGAACTTCCCGCCGTTCTGGCCCGACTTGCCGCCGTGGACCTGGTCCTGGTCGAGGGTTACAAGCGCGACGCCCATCCCAAGGTCGAAGTCTGGCGCGCCGAAACCGGCCATGCCCTGATCCAGCCCGGCGATCCGCTGGTGCGGGCCGTGGCGACCGATTCGGCGCTGACCCTGCCGGTTCCGGTCCTGGACCTGAACGACGCGGCTGCCGTCGCGGATTTCATCCTGCGCGAGGTCGGCCTTGTTTGACCGCGTGATCGTGGTCGACTGGTCGGCGGCCAACCTGCCCACCAGCCCGACCAACCGTGCCAATGCAGTCTGGATCGGGTGCCACGACGCCGAGGGCGGGGCCGAGTGGCACCACCGCACCCGCGCCGGGGCCGAGGCACAGCTTGTCACCCTTGTGGACACCGCCCGCGCCGAGGGCCTGCGGGTTCTGATCGGCTTAGACTTCGCGATGGGCTACCCGGCGGGGTTTGCTGTCCGCCTGACCGGCAAGTCGCGCGCGCAGGCCGTCTGGCACTGGCTGGCCGAGGCGATCACCGACACCGAGAACCGCAACAACCGCTTCGAGGTCGCCACCCGGATCAACGCCTTGTTTCCTGAAGGTCCCGGCCCGTTCTGGAGCCACCCCTCCGGCCAGTCCTGGCCTGGCCTGCCGTTCCGCCGTGCGGGCATTGACTATGCGGCGTTCGGCCTTGCTGAAACCCGCGCCGCCGAGACGGCCGTGCCCCGCGCGAAAAGCCCCTGGATGCTGTTCAACCCCGGCTCGGTCGGCTCGCAAAGCCTGCTGGGCCTGCCGATGATCCACCGGCTGTCGCAGCTGCCGGGCGTCGCCGTCTGGCCCTTCGCCGCCCCCGACGCGCCCGTGGTGCTGGCCGAGGTCTACCCATCGCTGCTGGCGGGGCCGGTGGCGATCCTGGCGAACGGGGCGGGGCTGACCGCCGACCAGGCGCAGGTGCGGCTCTTGTCGCGGGCGCTGTTCCAGCTGGCGCGGGCAGAGCGGCTTGCCCCCCTGTTCGACGCCCCCGCCGAGGCGGCCGAGGAAGGCTGGATCCTTGGCGCCCACCACGCCCCCCTGCTGGCCGAGGCCCTGACATGGCCGTGACGATCTTCCGCGGGCTGCACGACCAGCTGCGCCCGCAGGCGGCGCGGCTGTACTGGGAGGCGTTCGGGGGCAAGCTGGGCCCCGTGCTGGGGCCGGACGAGCGGGCGCTGCGGTTCTTCCAGCGGGTGATCCGGGGAGACCTGTGTTTCTCGGCCGTGACGGACGGGGGAGAGCTGATCGGGCTTGCCGGCTACAAGACCCCGGCGGGAAGTTTCGCAGGCGGCAGCTGGGACGACCTGACCAGGATCTACGGGCGGTGGGGTGGGCGGTGGCGCGGGGGCGTCCTCTGGACCCTGGGGCGCGAGGTCGACAACGACCGCTTCCTGATCGACGGGATCTGCGTCGCCAGGGCCCACCGGGGCCAGGGGGTGGGGTCGATGCTGTT
Organism: Rhodobacter sp.; assembly: GCA_013824055.1. Taxonomy (GTDB): domain Bacteria; phylum Pseudomonadota; class Alphaproteobacteria; order Rhodobacterales; family Rhodobacteraceae; genus Tabrizicola. The sequence goes on from PNNE01000004.1 coordinate 3,980, forward strand.
GGCCGCGCTCTATCGCGAGGCGGCAGAGCGGGGCTATGGCGCGGTCCGGCTGGACGTGATCCAGGACAACTGGCGGGCGCGGGCGCTGTATGAACGGCAGGGGTTCCGGGCGGTGCGGACCGAGGAGCTGGGGCTGCTGCGCTTCCTGTTCGGATTCGCGTCCTCGACGACGATGGTGCGGTCGCTGGACGGGGGCGCCCACGGGTGAGGCGCCCCGGAACCGGCGCGAACGCAACGGGTTGGGCGCGAAGATCAGGGATCCGGCACGGTTTGACCCTGGCCTTGTGGCCCCGGCCCGCACCTGTCAGATTATGATCAAATTCCACCCGAAGGAGCGGCACCATGATCACGAAACGCGAGTTCTACATCGACGGGACCTGGGTGGCCCCTCTGGTCGCGAAGGACTGCCCGGTGATCGACCCCTCGACCGAAGAGGTCTGCGCCGTGATCTCGCTGGGGTCCGAGGCCGACACCGACGCCGCGGTGGCTGCGGCAAAGGCGGCGTTTCCGGGCTGGGCGGCAACGCCCCCGGCAGAACGGCGGCGGCTGGTCGAGGGCATTCTGGAGCAGTACACGCTACGCAAGGCCGAGATGGCTCAGGCCATCAGCATCGAGATGGGCGCACCCATCGACATGGCGCGGGATGACCAGGCCGAGTGCCTGCCCTGGCACCTGAAGAACTTCCTGAAGGCCTTCGACCACATGGAGTGGATCAGGCCGCTGGGGCCGCATGCGCCGGGCACGATGATCGCGCTGGAGCCGATCGGCGTCGTCGGCCTGATCACGCCCTGGAACTGGCCGATGAACCAGGTGACGCTGAAGGTCATTCCCGCGCTGCTGGCCGGTTGCACCTGTGTGCTGAAACCGTCCGAGGAAGCGCCGCTGTCCAGCATGCTCTTTGCCGAATTCTGCCATGACGCGGGGATTCCTGCCGGCGTGTTCAACCTGGTGAACGGCGACGGGGCCGGGGTCGGTCGCGGCTGTCCAGCCACCCGGATGTCGAGATGATCAGCTTTACCGGCAGCACGCGCGCCGGCCGTGCGATCTCGAAGGCGGCGGCCGAGACGCTGAAGCGGGTCACGCTGGAACTGGGCGGCAAGGGGGCGAACCTGGTCTTTGCCGACGCCGATGCCCGCGCGGTGGAACGCGGCGTGCGGCACATGATGAACAACTCGGGGCAAAGCTGCAACGCGCCCAGCCGGATGCTGGTGGAGCGCGACTTCTACGACCGGGCGGTGGAGATTGCCGCCGAAGTGGCGTCCTCGATCAAGGTCGGCCCGGCCAGCGAGCCGGGCAATCACATCGGGCCGGTGGTGAACAAGCGGCAGTGGGAGCAGATCCAGGGCTACATCCGATCCGGCATCGACGAAGGCGCGCGGCTGGTCGCGGGCGGCCTGGGCCTGCCCGAGGGGATGAACAAGGGCTACTACGTCCGCCCCACGGTGTTCGCCGACGTGACACCCGGCATGACCATCGAGCGGGAAGAGATCTTCGGCCCGGTGCTGTGCATGATCCCCTTCGATACCGAGGCAGAGGCGGTACAGATCGCCAACGACACGCCTTACGGGCTGACGAACTATGTCCAGAGCCAGGACGGCGCGCGGCGCAACCGTCTGGCGCGGCAGCTGCGGGCCGGGATGGTCGAGATGAACGGAAAGTCGCGCGGGGCCGGAGCGCCGTTCGGCGGCGTCAAGGCCAGCGGTCGGGCGCGGGAAGGCGGCGTCTGGGGGATCGAGGAGTTCCTGGAGGTCAAGGCGATTTCCGGCTGGGACTTGGCGGCGGAGTAGGGGTGGTGGATTGACCCCGTCCCGGGCCTGACCCGGGACCTCATGTCGATCCGGGCGCTACATTGAACGTGAGGTCCCGGGTCAGGCCCGGGACGGGTATCCTTTCCTCCACGGCCGCGCAAAACTTGACACAGGTGTCGAGAATTGCTGACATGGCGGCGAACGGAGGCCGCCATGACCCAGCATCCCCGCCTGATGTCACCCCTCAAGCTGCGCGATCATACGCTGCGCAACCGGATCGTCTTCGGGGCGCATACCGCGAACATGTCGGATCAGGGGATTCCGGGGCCGCGCTTCGGGAAGTACCTGCTGGAACGCGCCCTGGGGGGTGCGGCGATGGTGGTGGCGGAACCCGTGCCGGTGCACCGGACGGGCGTCCTGACGCGGGGGAATTTCCTGCATTCGGATGACCGGGTGATCCCGGCCTTCCGCACCATTACCGACGAGGTGAAGGACGCGGGCGCGGTGATCATTCAGCAACTTTACCACATCGGCGCGCATGGCGACAGCGACCTGAGCTTCGCGCCGCACTGGTCTCCGTCCGGGGGGCCGTCGTATCATGACAGCGACGGGTCGCATGCGATGACGGGGGCCGAGGTCGAGGAGCTTCTGGAGGCCCATGTCGCGGCGGCGGTGCGGGCCAAGGCAGCGGGGTTCCAGGGGGTGGAGGTCTGGGCGGCCTATCACTCGCTTCTGGACCAGTTCTGGACGCCCTGGTCGAACCGGCGGACCGATCAGTGGGGGGGCGGGCTTGAGGGCCGGACGCGGTTCTCGCGCGAGCTGATCGAGCGGGTGCGGCAGGCCTGTGGAGAGGCGTTCATCGTCGGCTTGGCGGTCAGTTACTCCGAGGCCTACGAGGTGACGCTGGGCGCCGAGGCGCTGTGCGAGATCCTGGCCCTGCATGATCGGACCGGGCAGGTGGATTACGTCACCGTGGGGGCCGGGTCCTATCTGGAGTTCGAGTCGATCATCCCGCCCTTCACGCATGGCGAGAAGCTGACGACGCCTTTGACGCGGGCCCTGAAGGGCGTGTTGAACCATGCGGTGGTGACGTCCGAGGCTGGGGTGCGGACGCCGGAGAATGGCGAAGCGATCATTGCCTCGGGGCTGGCGGACCTGGTGTCGATCGTGCGCGGCCAGATCGCCGACCCGCATCTGGCGCGGAAGGTGGCGGAGGGGCGTGCCAGCGACGTGCGGGGGTGCATCAGCTGCAACCAGATGTGCTGGGGGCGGCGGTCGCGGGATTACTGGATTTCCTGCCTGATCAATCCATCGGCGGGGCGGGAGTTCGAGTGGGGCGGGGATCGGTTCTTGGCCTCGCCTTCGCCGAAGGATGTGCTGGTTGTGGGGGCTGGCCCGGCGGGGCTGGAGGCGGCGCGAGTGGCGGCCGAGCGGGGCCATCGGGTGGAGATTGTCGAGGCCTCGGGCGTCGTCGGCGGGCAGTTCCGGCTGGCGGGAATGCAGCCGCGGCGCGGGCAGATCCTGGAGCTGCTGGATTGGTACGAGCGGCAGCTTGACCGCCTGGGGGTGGTGCTGCGGCTGAACAGTTTCCTCGAGGCCGACGAGGTGGCGGGGCATCCGGCCTCGGTCGTGGTGGTGGCAACGGGGTCGCTGCCGGACGAGACGGGGTTCCAGCGCTGGGTGCCCGCGGAGGCGTCGCTGCCGGGGATCGAGGCGGGCGGCGTGTTCTCACCGGAAGCGGTTCTGCGGCGCGAGGCGCGGTTGGGTGACGCGGTGGTGGTCTATGACGAGGGCGGCAACTGGCGCGGGATCGGGACGGCCTGGGCCCTGGCCGAGCAGGGCAAGCGCGTGACCATCGTCACGCCGGAGCCGTTCGTGGGCAAGGAGATCGCGCGGACCTCGGCGGACGGATCGGTGCGGCGTCGGCTGGGGGCGCTGGGGGTGCGGATGCTGGCAGAGCATCGGCTGGTGCGCTGGCATGGCAACAGGGTGACAGTGCGGTCGTTCCTGACCGGCGAGGAAGAGGTGATTGCGGCATCAAGCCTGGTGATGGCGACGACGAACCGGGCGTTCGACGTGCTGCCCGAGGTGATGCCGGGAAAGGTGATGCACCGGGTGGGGGACTGCGCGGCCCCCCGGCTTGCGGCCTATGCGTTCCATGAGGGGCGGAAGGTGGCGCTGGCGATCTGAGGGGTTTTCAGCGATCGGTTCAGCCAGGAGCCGCCCTTGAGCCTGCCTGAGCGGATCATCAGGCGCTGCGAACCGTGGCACGGACAAGATACCCTCAAGGCCCTGATTTTCATGAATTGCTGCGCAGCATTCCCGCAGCAATCGCCGGTCCTTTCTGCGCAGAAACCTAGCGTCGGTCGGCGGCCCAGAGCCCAGCCGCTCCGACAAGCGAGACCGCAACGCCCAGAAGCGCGACGGTTCCGTATCCTGCCAGGGTGGTGCCAAGCGCGAAGCAGAGCGCGGCAATGACGTCCCCGGCCAGCCGCTGCACGGCCATGAGCGAGGCCCCCGCCCCGGGCCGGTCGGCCAGCAGGTCCTGAAGGTAGGCGATGGGAACGGTCAGCGTCACCGCGCCCCCGATCGCGGCGGGGATCACCAGCAGCCAGACAAAGGGCGAACCGACAAGGACGGGAAGCAGGGCGACGTGGATGCCATAAAGCGCGGCTCCGCCGAAGATCAGGCGGGTGCGGGGGATGCCTCGGGCAAGGGTGGGCAGGACAAGCATGAAGGGCACCTCAAGCCCGGCCACAAGGCCGACGTACAGGGCCACATCGGCCGTGCCGCGCCCGACCTCGGCCGTCATGACCAGCGAGATGATCGCCATGTAGATCGTGGACGCCCCGGTCACGGCCCCCAGAGCCACGACTCGGGCAGCGATGGGCAGGCGGCCCATCTCGGCCAGGGCGGCGCGAAAACTCAGGCCACTGGGGCGGTCATGCCAGGGCGTGCTGCCGTCGGCCGGCCAGAGCCGGAGGACGGCGGCAAGCATGGCGGCGGACAAAAGCAGGGCGACGGGGAAGATCAGCGTGACCGACGCCCCGGCGGCAAAGGCCAGGGACCAGAGCGGCAGGACGACAACGAAGGGCGCGGCGAAAAGGGCGCGGATCACCGCCATGATGCCGTCGCGGTGGTCGGGCGGGTAGCGGGTCGCGGCCAGTCGGGCCAGGGCGAAGACCTGGCCGAAGGTGATGCTGCTGATCGGGATCAGGACCGCGGCGGCAAGGGCAAAAACCATTGGCCCCGGGGTGACGGACATCAGCAAGGTGCCCAGGACCAGCGACAGGACGGCCAGCAGCGTGACCTTGCGCCGGTTCGCGGTCTGGTCGGCCCGGATGCCGCCGATCACCGATGCCGCGACCGAGACCAGCGAGGAAAGCGCAAGCAGGATGGCAAAGCCGTGGTCGCCGAAGCCGTAGCTGTTGACGGCCAGCGTCGAGAAATAGGGGCCGAACGAGCAGACCACGGCGCCCTGCAGAGCCATGACAAGGCCCGCGGCACGAAGCGCCGGGTCGGTCAGGCAGAGGCGGATGGCGGACATTCGGTCTGGGTATCGCTTGCCATGCAGGGCCGCAAGGTCAGCCGGGGATGACCTTGCCGGGGTTCATTCGGTTGTCCGGGTCCAGTGCCCGCTTGACGGCGCGCATCACGTCCAGCGCCACAGGGTCCTTGCGGCGCGACATCGAGGGCAGCTTGGAAAGACCGACCCCATGTTCCGCCGAGAAGCTGCCGCCAAGGTCGGCCACCACGTCTTCGATCACCTCCAGCAGCTTGTCCTTCAGGGTCTTGTCATCCCTGGTCGGGTAGGCGGTGAAGTGCAGGTTCCCGTCGCCCAGGTGCGCCACGGTGATGGTTCTTGAACCGGGATCAATGGCTTGCAGGCGCTGGATGGCTATGGTCAGGAAGGGTTCGACCTTGTCCAGCGGCAGGCAGACATCGGTGTCGACCTCGGGATGCAGGCCGACCCCGATCTCGGCCGCCGCCTCGCGTCGCGCCCACATCGCCCGGCGCTGCTGTTCGCTGCGGGCCAGGATGGCGTCGGTGATCAGCCCAGACTGCATCATCTCGGCCAGGATGGATTCAAGGGTGGTGACCAGGGGAATGTCGCCGCTGGCGTCGGGCGAGGCTTCTTGCGGGACGGTGGTTGCGGCCTCGATCAGGATCGTGACGTCGGGGATGTGGTCGAAGGGAAGACCAAGGTCGGGGCGGACGTCGCGCAGGCGCTCGCAATAGGTGCGGGGCATGAACTCGAAGGCCTCGACCCGGTTGCCGGTGGCTTCCTGCATCCGGTTGAGAAGGGTCAGGGCGTCAGCCACGGACCGGGCTGCGACTGTGGCGGTGGCATGGGCCTTTGGCGCGGGGACCAGCTTCATCACGGCGGCGGTGATGATGCCAAGCGTGCCCTCGGCACCAATGAAAAGGTTTTTCAGATCGTAGCCGGAGTTGTCCTTGTGCAGTTCGGACATCAGGTTCAGCACGCGACCATCGGCCAGCACGACCTCCAGTCCCAGGCACAAGCCGCGGGTGGAGCCGTAGCGCAGGACATTCGATCCGCCCGCATTGGTGGAAAGAACGCCACCCAGCATGGCAGATCCGCGGGCACCGAACCAGAGCGGGAAGTAAAGTCCTTCCTTTTCAGCGGCTTCGTGAAGGCGGGTCAGGATGACTCCGGCCTCGGCAATCACCAGCCTGGCGTCACGCTTCACCTCGCGGATGCGGTTCATCCGTTCCAGCGACAGAAGAAGCCCGCCCCGCGTCATGGTCCCGCCGACAAGGCCGGTGTTGCCGGAAACCGGGATGATCGCGACGCCATGCCGTGCCGCGATCCGGACGCAATCGGCGACCTCGGCGGTCGTTCCGGGCCGGACAACGGCCACTGGCGCGCCCTGGTACCGCCCCATCCAGTCGCGGGAATAGCGGGCCATGTCAGAGCCGGTCAGGACGTGGGCGCCCCCGATGGCGGCGGCAAGGTCGGCGGTCAGCATGTCAGCCCTGCGGATAGGCGATCACCGACAGGTAGCGCGCCGGCAGGCTGACCAGATTTTCCGGCCCGTGCGGAGAGTCGGCGTCGAAGAACAGACTGTCGCCGGGCTTCAGCGGGTAGACCTGGTCGCCGTGGCGGTAATCGACCTCACCCTCCAGCATGTAGAGAAGCTCCAGCCCTTCGTGCTGGAAGGCGGGGAAAGTGTCGGATTCGGTGGTCAGGGTGATGATGTAAGGCTCGACCACCACGCCGGAGTTGTTGGACCCGATATGGCCCAGAAGGTTGTACTGGTGCCCGGCGCGGGTGCCACGACGCTCGATCTCGACGTGTTCCCCGGCGCGGACATGCTGCGCCTCGCGCCGTTCCTCGTAGCTTTTGAAGAAGGCCGTCACGGGGACGGAAAAGGCATGGCTGAGGACCTGCAGCGTGGTCAGCGACGGCGAGGTATTGCCGTTCTCGATCTTGGACAGCATCCCGATCGAAAGGCCGGTGACAGCGGCAAGGTCGGCCACGGTCATCCCCTGCTGGCGGCGGAAATTCCGAACCTCGCGGCCGATGGCGGCTTCAAGGTTCCGTTCGGTGATCTCGCGGACGCGGTGCGGGTCCTGATCGAAGGCGGGTTTGCCGCGTGGAAGCGAATTGGCGGTGCCGTAGGACATGGGCAAATCCCCAGGTGAAACCAAATACATCCGATTTCACTATCGGGAAACAGGGCGTCAGGCAAGCCTGACGCTAGAGCCTGGTGGTCGCCTGTCTTTCGACAAAACCGGATTCCACTTTTGTCGGACAGGCTCTAGCTGACCGAATGTGCGGCCGTCGCGATGGCGTGCAGCAGGCTTTCCGCGCTGGACCGGGGGCCGTAGACGCGGGCCGCGCCAGGGCCGTGCTTGATCAGGTAGACGCCCAGATGCTCCATCATCGTGCGCGTGGCATGCCCTTGCGGGACGGCGGGGAAATCCACGTTGCAAAGCCGCTCCAGCACCGGCGCCAGATCGGCGGCCGCAAGGTCGAAGGCGACCCAGGCGTCGGTCTGTTCGGTGATGCTGGCGGCATCGCCAAGCGCCGCCTTCAGCAGGTCGGCAATCAACTCGTGCGAGCCGAAGGGGGCCTCGACAAACCACATCTCGGGGGCGACCCAGAAGGCGCTGTAAGGCGTGCCCTGGCTGTGTGTGGCCGGGCCGGGAAGCGGGAGGCCTGCGGCTTGCGCCGCGGTCGCAACGTCAGCCATCCGGTCCTTGCGGGCGGCGACCGAGGCAAGGGCGACATCGGTGCGCTCGGTGATCGTCAGCGGCCCGTGCGTGGCGATCGTGGGGTCCCGCCGCCCAAGCGCGGTCATTGCCATGAGACTAGCCACG
>PNNE01000155.1 GCA_013824055.1 Rhodobacter sp.
TCGTTCAGCTGCCGCTCCAGCCACAGCGTCGACGACAGCTTGCGCCCCTTGGCGGTCTTGACCCGCACCCGCAGCTCGCGCTGGCCGCGTCCCGAATTGGGCTTTTCCGTCATGTGTAAGGTCCGTCCGAAAGCACGCCGTCCGCGCTCATCTGCGCATAGAGAAGCCCCTCCCTAAGGCCCCTGTCGGCCACCGACAAGCGGTCCGTGGGCCAGATGCGCATCAAGGCCTGCAGGATCGCCGCCCCGGACATGATCAGCGCGTGCCGGTCGCGGCCGATCCGCGGGTCGGTCCGCCGCCCCTCCGGCCCCAGCGCCAGGTATTCGCGGATCACCAGGTCGATCTGGTCGCTGGTCATCTGCAACCCGTCCACCTTGGTCCGGTCATAGCGTTTCAGGTTCAGGAACGACGCCGCCACCGTCGTCACCGTGCCCGAGGTGCCGATGATCTGAAAGCCTTCGCGCGGGTTCTCGGCGTTGTAGGGGCTGAAGCTGGCCAGGTTCTCCTCGAAGAACCAGCTCATCAGCGCAAAGCGCGCCGCATCGTCGTCGACGTCGATGAACTGATCCTTCAGCGTCGCCACCCCCAGAGGCACCGAAATCCAGTCCACCACCCGCGCCACCGCGCCCTCGCCCTGGGCGTTGAAGCCCATGTGCAGCCGCATGATCGCCTTTGGCCGGTCCTGCGGCGCAACCGCGCTCAGGTCGATCCACACCAGCTCGGTCGAGCCGCCGCCGATGTCGACCACCAGCAACTGCTCGGTCGAGGTATTGACCAAGGGCGCGCAAGAGATCACCGCCAGCCGCGCCTCCTCCTCGGGGGCGATGATCTCCAGCGCCAGACCGGTTTCGCGGCGCACCTGGCGGATGAACTCCTTGGCATTCCGCGCCCGTCGGCAGGCCTCGGTCGCGACCAGGCGCATCCGGGCGACGCCATGTTTCTCGATCTTCTTCTCGCAGATCCGCAGCGCCTGGATCGTGCGGCCCATCGAGGCGCGCGACAACCGGCCCGAGGCTTCCAGCCCCACGCCCAGCTGCACCGATTTCGAAAAGCTGTCGATGATCGAAAACTGACTGCCCAGGGGCTGGGCAATCAGCATCCGGCAACTGTTCGTTCCCAGGTCCAGCGCCGCATACAGCGGTTCCGACCCCAGGTCTTGCAGGGCTGACGGGTCATCCACGCGGGAGACCGCCACCGGGGTCTCGACCTGCGTGTCTGTCGCGTCCGCCCTACGGGGACGCTCGGGCGTCATGACCGCCCTCCATCTGTGGTTGCCGTGAAAGGTAGACGGGTTTTTCCGCCCTGACAAGCGTGGCCGCCCCGGATGCGGGCTGTTGCCGTCCGGGCGGCCGGCGAGCTTGTCCTGCGGTCATGAACCGGGCTCATCCTTGCCTTGAGAACTTCTCAAGCCGCCGCCGCTGGCCTCCCTGTGCCGGCTCCGGTAGTCTGCCGCTGTCCTGGCGGGTCGGGGCTGTCGCTCCTTTGCGTCGCCATGTCGAAAACCGACACCGGCTGTCAGAGAGCGACGTCTATCAACGGGTCAACAGGCACACAGGGAATCACCGCATCATGGCCGAAGTCACCATCGTCTACTGGCGCGACATCCCGGCCCAGGTCATCGTCGGAAAGGGCCGCAAAGGCTCCAAGGTCCAGCTGACCGAGCGGTTCGAACAGGCCATCGACCGCTGCGCCATGAAGATCGGCGCCAAGGACGCGGATGCCTATCTTGCCGAATGGCGCAAGATCGTCGTCGCCGATCTGGAGGGCGAGCCGGACACCGTCGCGGCCGACTATGCCGCGAAGCTGGAGGCCGAGTTCGACACGGCCCGCCTGAAATCGCTGATCGACGCCGAAGGCTGGGCCAAGGCCTGAAGCCATCATGACCCTGCCCCCGCCTTCCACTCTCAAGGAGACTGTCATGGCCCTGTTCAATTTCCGCCGCAAGGAAGAGGCCGCCTCCACCACCGGGTCGCTGGAACCCTTCCTCAAGGGCTACTCGATCGAGGTGATGCCCCGCACCGCCGAAAAGGTGGAAAGCTTCCGCGACATCCTGCCCTCCGGAACCCGCGTCTACATCGCCCATATCGACGGCACGCCCATCGAGGACATGGTGGCGACCGCCAGGCGCATCGGGGCCGAAGGCTTCGACGTGATGCCGCACTTCCCCGCCCGGATCATCAAGGACCGGGCCATGCTGGCCGACTGGGTCGCGCGCTACAAGGATGTCGGCGTCCAGCAGGGCCTTCTGCTTGCAGGCGGCGTGGCGCAGCCGGTGGCGACTTCAGCACCTCCATGCAACTTCTTGAATCTGGTGCCTTTACCGGCTTCAAGCGCCTGCATGTCGCCGGCCACCCGGAAGGCAACAAGGACATCGATCCCGATGGCTCGGACCGCATGGTCATGGAAGCCGCCCGCTGGAAATCCGCCTTCGCCGAACGCACCGATGCCCGGATGGCGATGGCGACGCAGTTCTGCTTCGAAGCCGAGCCGGTGATCGACTGGGTCAACCGCCTGGCTGCCGAGGGCATCAAGCTTCCGGTCCACATCGGCATCGCCGGGCCCGCCAAGCTGCAGACCCTGATCAAGTTCGCCATCGCCTGCGGTGTCGGCCCCAGCCTACGGGTGCTGCAAAAGCGCGCGATGGACGTGACCAAGCTCTTGCTGCCCTACGAGCCGACCGAAATCCTGGAAGGTCTCGCGGCCCACAAGGCCGCGAATCCCGGCTTCGGGATCGAACAGGTCCACTTCTTCCCCCTTGGCGGCATCAAGACCAATGCCCAGTGGGTCACCGAAAACGGCGGCGCCTCGGGCGTTCCGGCCTCCGCCACCGCTTAAGAGAAAGCTTCAAGAATGACCCGTACTGTCATTGAATCCAAAACGAAAACCGTCATCATCGGCTTTGACGAACCCTTCTGCGTGATCGGTGAACGCATCAACCCGACGGGGCGCAAGAAGCTGGCCGCCGAGCTTGAGGCCGGCAACTTCGACACCGTCATCAAGGACGCGCTGGAACAGGTCGCCTGCGGGGCCACGGTTCTGGACGTGAACTCGGGCGCGGTCTTCACCAACAAGATGGCAACCGACCCGCGCTATGCCGACAACAACTTCACCGAACCGCCGCTGATGAAGGCGCTGATCGAGATCATCCAGCAGACCGTCGACGTGCCCTTGTGCATCGACTCCTCGGTTCCCGGTGCGCTGGAATCGGGCCTGATGGCCTGCGAGGGCCGCCCGCTCCTGAACTCGGTCACCGGTGAGGAACACCGCCTGGAACTCGTCCTGCCGCTGGTCAAGAAATACAATGTCCCGGTCGTGGCGATCTCGAACGATGACACCGGCATCTCGGAAAACCCCGACGTCCGCTTTGCCGTGGCGAAGAAGATCGTCGAACGCGCCGCCGATTTCGGCATCCCGGCGCATGACATCGTGGTCGATCCGCTGGTCATGCCCGTGGGCGCGATGGGCAGCGCGGGTCAGCAGGTCTTCGCCCTTGTCCGCCGCCTGCGCGAGGAACTGGGCGTCAACACCACCTGTGGTGCGTCGAACATCAGCTTCGGCCTGCCCCACCGCCACGGCATCAACGCGGCCTTCCTGCCGATGGCGATTGGTGCCGGCATGACCAGCGCGATCATGAACCCGGTCCGCCAGCAGGAAATGGAGGCGATCCGCGCCGCCAACTTCCTGATGAACCACGACCCGAACGGCGGCGAGTGGATCCGCTTTGCCAAGGTGCTGGAAGCGGTCGAAGGTGGGATGACCTTCGCCGAAGCCTCCGCCGCCGCCAGCCAGGCCGCCGCGGGCCGTCGCGGCGGACGTCGCGGCCGGGCGTAGAACGGGGCGCAGAAACTGCCGGACTGCCCGCCCGCCGCACCGGGCAGTCCACCCTTCCGCTTTCACATTTGCCCAAATATCCCCGCCGGAGGCACGTCCGAGCGGTTTTGCGTCCTGCACGCAAAACCGCGAGACAAGGGCACTTCGCGCGGAACGCGCTCGATCCGATCGCCGACCCGCAGCCGGTCACCTTTCCGGCACCGTGCCCCGCCGCCCGTTGCAGCCGGACCCGACCCTTGGCACCCTGCGCCCATGCCGCGCCGCCTTGCCCTCGCCCTCTGCCTGCTTGCCACCCCCGCGCTGGGGCAAGGCCCCTTCGAGGCGACCGGCCGCGCGGCGCTTGAGACTGGTCTCAACATGGCCGCAGCGGCCCTTGCCAATGCACTCGTGCAGTCCCGCGATGCCGCCTGGGCCGCCGGAACCAACCCGATGCCGCCGCACATCCGCCAGGCGCTGCTTGCCTGGTTTCCCGCCGACCTCCTCGACAGCGTCGAATACCGCGTCGGGATCACCGAAGACGCGACCCTGCAGTCCCTGTCGATCCGCTATGGCGACGCGGTCGCGGTCGCCACCATCGACATCATCACCTTCGCATACCCCTGGGACGCGGAAAACAACGTCGCGCTCTGGGCGCATGAGGTGAAGCACGTCGAACAGTTCCGCCGCTGGGGCCTGCTCGGCTTTGCCCAGAGGTACGTTCGCGACCACCAGGCGGTCGAGGCCGAGGCCCATGCCATCGGCGACGCGGTGAAGGCGGTCCACGGCGGCGGCTGACCCCGGCCACCAGGGGTTGCGCCAGCTTGGCAGCCGCCGCCCCTGCCCCGCGTGGCCAGCTACCCCGCCACCGCCCGCAAGCTGGCCGCCCGCGCCGCGGGCACCCGGTCCACCTCGACGCAGGTGAAGACATGCAGCGTGTCCAGGTCCCGGTCCACCACCGCATGGTCGCTGACCCAGCCCCCCATCCCCAGATAGGTCCGCAAAAGCGGCGGCAGTCCCGCCAGCGACGCCCTTCGGTCGACCACCGGCCCGGCCAGCGCGGGGTAATCCACCAGCTCCGCCGCCTTCCGGCCCGGCAGGTGCGCCTTCGGCCCCACGAACTCGGCCGCAAGCAGCGCCAGCCCCGCCCGATGCGTCTGCCACCCGGCGCCGCGGAAACTTGAACACCCCACCAGCAGACCGGCCTGCCCCTCGTCCACCAGCCGCGTCATCGCCCCCCAGGCCAGCCGCAGCACATCCGGATGCACGCCACCCGGAGCGACGCAGAACCGCCCCACTTCGGCGATCGGCCGGGCATAGCCCGACAACGGCCCCACATCGTAGAACCGGGCCGCATAGCCCTGCTCCAGCCCCGCCCCCCAGCCGAACAGCATGACCCGGAAATACCCCAGCAGGCCCTCGGCCCCCTCGACCATCACATGCGCCGACAGCGCGTCCTGGGCGTCCGCCTCGACGCCCCGGCTTCGCGGGAAACAGGCCGCCCGCAGCGCCATGACGCGGCCCATGTCGGCCCGCCCCTTGGCCAGCCTTGCGACCAACCCACCTTTCCGAAGTGGCTCCAAGCCCTTTCCCCCCGCGGCCGCAGCCCCTAGATTGGCCCCAAAGGAGACCCGCATGGACAAGATCGTCAAGACCGAAGCCGAGTGGCAGGCCCAGCTTTCCGACCTCGCCTACAAGGTGACCCGCAAGCACGGGACCGAACGCGCCTTCTCGAACGACAGCTTTCCCAAAGCTCCCGGCACCTTCCGCTGCATCTGCTGCGGCGCGCCCCTGTTCGACCAGAAGACCAAGTTCGACAGCGGCACCGGCTGGCCCAGCTTCTATGCCCCCCTCGACCCCGAAATGGTGGGAGAGCAGTCGGACAACACCTGGTTCATGCGCCGCACCGAGGTTCACTGCAACCGCTGCGACGCCCATCTCGGGCACGTCTTTCCCGACGGCCCGGCCCCCACCGGCCTGCGCTACTGCATCAATGGCGTGGCCCTGACCTTCGAGCCCGAGGACTGATCAGTCGCCCAGAAGGTCGCCCGCCTGCAGGCGACCGAAGCTGCCCAGGATCTGCTGGATGACGTTCAGGCCCTTCACGTTCGGCTCGGTCACCCGGCGCGAAATCTGGACGACCTTGCCGTCCTCCAGCCCGTAGCGGGCGATATTCTCGACCGTGCCGGCCTCGTTGAAGGTCACCGCCAGCACCTGACGCTCGATCTCCTGCGGGGCGCGCGGGCCGAAATGCCGGTAGCGGCTTTGCACGTAGAACCAGCCTTCGTCGTTCAGCAGCCCCGAGGTCGTCGGACGGCCGATCTTTTCGCCCACCGTCTCGCGCGTGTCGACGCCGATCTCGATCAGGGCCAGGTCCTGCTCGGTCGGCACGTATCCGTGATTGCGGAAGACCGGCGAACAGCCTGCCACCGTGGCGACGAGTGCCAGTGCAATGAACCCCTTGCGCGACGTCTGGCATGCCGCCAGGACCGAACGCGCGAACCGGAAATCTGCCATGCCTGTCCTTACGCCCCGCTCTTGTGCCATGTGTCGACTGCCATGTGTCGACGCAGGTTCTTCAAAACCCTTGGCGTTCGGGATAACAGACTATGAGCCCCTTGTTCAAGAATGGAACGCCGCACCCGTTTTCATGGGCGGCCATGCGAAAGTCCCGCCGATGACCGATGCAACCCAGCCCCGTCCCACCCGCTTTCGCACTGGCGGGCTCAGCCCGCGCAAGCCCACGCGCTTTTCCTATCGCCCCGACGCGCAGGACCGGGCGGCCCTTGCCGCCGATCTGGGCCTGCTTGGCCTTGCCGCGCTGGACCTCACTGGCGAGATCCGCCCCTCGGGGCGCGACGAGCTGGTGCTGGAGGCGCGGCTGACCGCCCGCGCCGATCAGCCCTGCAGCGTCACCCTGGTCCCGGTCCCGGCGCGGATCGACGAACCCGTGCGCCGCCGCTACGTCGCGGGCTACCAGTTGCCCGAGGGCGACGAGGTCGAGATGCCCGAGGATGACACGGTCGAGCCGATGCCCGAAATGATCGACCTGGCCGAGATCGCGGCCGAGGCGCTGGCCCTGGGCCTGCCGCTTTACCCGCGCGCGCCGGGGGTCGACTTTGCCCGGACGCTGCATGCCGGGGATGGCGTGGCCCCGCTTTCCGACGCCGATGTAAAGCCGTTTTCGGCGCTGCAAGGCCTTGCAGAACAGCTGAAGGCCAAGGGAAAAGCCGAACCCGACACATAGGAATAGGCCCGGGTCCTTCCCCCTGCCGCGCCTGCGAAAAGGGGCTTGCGCCGACCGGGAATCCGAGTATGTTCCGCGCCTCATTCAAGCTGTGAAGCAGCATCGGTCCTGCATTGCCGAATCCCGCAGAACCACGCTGACTCGCAAAGGAAATCCGGGGCATGTCCCCACTGCCCGAAGGTTGAGACATGGCTGTCCCGCAGAACCGCACCACGAAATCCAAGCGCAACATGCGCCGCGCGCATGACGCCCTGGTTGCCGCCAACCCGAACGACTGCCCGAACTGTGGCGAGCTGAAGCGTCCGCACCACGTGTGCAGCGCCTGCGGCCACTACGATTCGCGCGAAGTCGTCTCGATGGCCCGCGAAGTGGACATCGACGAGGACGCGGCGTAAGCCGCGCATCCTGCGCGCGTCCCGATGGCACTCGGACCCGAGTCTGCCCCTGCCCCGGCCTCTGAGCGCGTAGTCATTTCCATTGACGCCATGGGTGGCGATCGTGGGCCGGCAGCTGTGGTTGCCGGTCTTGTCGACTCTTTCGGCCAGCATCCCCGCATGGACGCGATCCTGCACGGCGACGAAGCCGTGCTGCGTCCGCTGATCGCGCGCCATCCCGACCATCTGTCCCGCATCACCCTTCGCCATGCCGAGCGCGTCGTGAAGATGGAGGACAAGCCGGCCCAGGTCATGCGTCACGGTCAGGGCACCTCGATGTTCTCGACCATCGACGCGGTCAAGGACGGCGAGGCGGCTGCGGCGGTCTCGTGCGGCAATACCGGGGCGCTGATGGCGGTGTCGATGCTGCGGCTGCGCAAGCTGCCGGGTCTCAGCCGCCCGGCCATCGCCAGCCTCTTTCCGACGCCCACTCCCGGCAAGATGAACGTCATGCTGGACATGGGCGCCGACGTGAAGGCCGAGCCGACCGACCTGCTGCAATTCGCTTTCATGGGTGCCTCCTACGCCCGCAACGGGCTTGCCATCGCGCGGCCGCGCGTGGGCCTGCTGAACGTCGGCACCGAAGAGCACAAGGGCCGGGCCGAACTGCACGAGGCGCACGCCCTTCTGCTGCGCCACGCCGAGGCGGGCAGCTTCGACTATATCGGCTTTGTCGAAGGCACCGACATCCTGTCCGACCGCGTCGACGTGATCGTCACCGACGGCTTTACCGGCAACGTGGCCTTGAAGGCCATCGAGGGCACCGCCCGGCTGGTGGGCGACCTGTTGCGCCAGACTCTGACCTCGACGCTGCTGGCCAAGCTGGGGGCGCTGCTTGCGCGCGGGGCGCTGCGGCGGCTGCAGATGCGGATCGACCCGCGCCGGGTGAATGGCGGCGTGTTCCTGGGCTTGAACGGAACGGTGGTGAAATCGCACGGTTCCGCCGACGCCACCGGGGTCGCCGCGGCCATCGGCCTGGCCTATCAGCTGGCACAGGTCCGTTTCCTGGAACGCCTTGCAGCGCGGGTTGCATCCGCCGAAGCTGCGGGGCAGGATGCCGGCCAAGTGGGGGCCGATACGGCCGGGACCGGAGGCAATCCTTCCGAATGACGATACGCGCCGCAGTCAGGGGCGTCGGGCACTATCTGCCCGACCGCGTCGTCCCCAACTCCGAATTCGAAGCCATCGTGGACACCTCGGACGAATGGATCCGATCCCGCTCGGGGATCGAACGGCGTCATTTCGCGGCCGAAGGCCAGTTGACCAGCGATCTCGCCACCCGTGCCGCAGCCGCCGCGCTGGCCGATGCGGGTCTTGAGGCCGACCAGATCGACACGATCATCGTCGCCACCTCGACCCCTGACCTGACCTTTCCGTCCGTCGCCACGATGGTGCAGAACGCGCTTGGCATGACCAGGGGCTATGCCTTCGACGTCCAGGCCGTCTGCGCGGGATTCGTCTTCGCCCTTGCCAACGCCAATGCCCTGATCCTGTCCGGCCAGGCCACCCGCGTCCTTGTCATCGGGGCCGAGACCTTCAGCCGCCTGATGAACTGGAAGGACCGCGGCACCTGCGTCCTGTTCGGCGACGGTGCCGGCGCGGTGGTGCTTGAGGCCAGCGAAGGCACCGGCACCACTGCCGACCGCGGCATCCTGGCGACCGACCTCAACTCGGACGGGCGCTACCGGGACATCCTTTATGTCGATGGCGGCACCTCGACCGGGACCACGGGGCACCTGGTGATGGAGGGCAAGGAAGTCTTCCGCCATGCCATTGAAAAGCTTGCAGAAACCGCGCACACCGCGCTGGACAAGGCGGGGCTGACCCCCGATGATGTCGACTGGATCGTGCCCCATCAGGCCAATATCCGCATCATCGAAGGCACCGCCAAACGCATGCAGGTCCCGATGGACCGCGTCGTCGTCACCGTGCAGGACCACGGCAACACCTCGGCCGCCTCGATCCCGCTGGCGCTGTCGGTGGGCAAGCAGCGCGGCCAGATCAAGCCCGGCGACCTGATCGTGACCGAGGCGATCGGCGGGGGCCTGGCCTGGGGTTCGGTCGTCCTGCGCTGGTAGGTGCCTTTAACGCCGCTTTCCAAGTGCTTGATATTGACTCGTAAATCCATCCGGCCCAATCTCGCCCGACAACAACTCGTGGGGGACGAGATGAGCGAGAAGACCCTGACCCGGATGGACCTCAGCGAAGCCGTGTTTCGCGAAGTCGGCCTCAGCCGCAACGAATCCGCCAATCTCGTCGAGGCGGTGCTGCAACATATGTCCGATGCCCTTGCCCAGGGCGAGACGGTGAAGATCTCGTCCTTCGGCACCTTCTCGGTCCGCGCCAAGACCGCCCGCGTCGGTCGCAACCCGAAAACCGGCGAAGAAGTGCCGATCTCGCCGCGCCGGGTGCTGACCTTCCGCCCGTCGCACCTGATGAAGGACCGCGTGGCGGCCGGGAAGAAGCGCTGAGGACAGCGCATGGACAAGTCACCCGACGCCTTCCGCACCATCAGCGAAGTCGCCGACAGCCTGGACACGCCCGCCCATGTGCTGCGCTTCTGGGAAAGCCGGTTTCCGCAGATCAAGCCGGTAAAGCGGGCGGGGGGACGGCGCTACTACCGGCCTGCGGATGTGGCGCTGCTGACCGGGATCAAGCGCCTGCTGCATGACGAAGGCCTGACCATCCGCGGCGTGCAGAAGATCCTGCGCGACCAGGGTGTGCGGCATGTCGCGGGCCTGTCGGACGATTCGGTCAGCATCGACACGCTGCTTGCGATCGCGCCGATGCCCGATGACCTTGCCGCCCTGCCAGAGGACGTGCCAGAGGACGTGACAGAGGACCTGCCAGAGGACCTGCCCGAAGATGTACCCGACGCCGGGTTCATCGCCATCGACGACGAACCGGAACCCGACCCCGCACCGCGGGCCGCACGCCCGCCGATGCCTCCTGTGCAGCCATCGCTTTTCGACCGGCCCTTTGACCCGCCGCCAGCCCTGGCCCGGGCCGAGGGGGCCAGGGCCGCAGCGAAAAGGCCCAGCCTGCCGGACAATGTCACTTTTTCCAGTCTCATCAGGCAATTGCCGCGCGATGTTGCCATGAAGAATCCAGGCCAGCTTGCTGAAGTCGCGCGCCGTCTGGCCGCACTTCGCGCCCGCATGGTCCAACGTGCCGAAGGCGGCGCCGACTGACGCCCCGATGCGCTTTCCCGCTTGCACCGGCCCGGAATACCAGTATGTATCGCCCCGTGTCGGGCCGTAGCGCAGCCTGGTTAGCGCGTCCGTCTGGGGGGCGGGAGGTCGAGAGTTCGAATCTCTCCGGCCCGACCATCGAAAACCCGCCCGCCTGCCAACCGGCATGGCGGGCGGTTTTACATCTGGCGCCAAGCCGCTGAAAGTCTGGGGGATCGCAATGACATCCGGAGTTCTGCCCGCCCAGGCCCTGCGCCAGCTGATCGCCACCGGCGCGCTGTCCGCCAGCCCTGCGATCCGCGCGGATCAGGTCCAGCCTGCCAGCCTTGATCTGCGCCTTGGTCCCGTCGCCTACCGCGTCCGCGCCTCGTTCCTGACCGGACAGGGCCGCAAGGTGCAGGACCGGCTTGAGGAATTCACCATGCACAAGGTGAACCTGGCCGATGGCGCCGTCCTGGAAAAGAACTGCGTCTACGTGATTCCCCTGGCCGAAAGCCTGGCCCTGCCGCAGGGCGTCACCGCCGTCGCCAATGCCAAGAGCTCGTCGGGTCGCCTGGACCTTCTGACCCGCACCATCACCGATGGCGGCACCGAGTTCGACCGCATCCCCGAAGGCTACCAAGGCCCGCTTTATGCCGAGGTTTGTCCGCGCAGCTTTTCCGTCCTTGTCCGCGAAGGCCAGCGCCTGAACCAGATCCGCTTCCGCCAGGGCCAGGCCATCCTGACCGACGCCGAACTTGCCGCCCTGCATGCAGCCGATCCGCTCGTCTCGGGCGAGGCGGTGATCTCCGAAGGCCTCGGCTTTTCGGTCGATCTGAAACCGGCGCAAGGCAGCCTTGTCGGCTACCGCGCCAAGCCGCACACCGGCGTCGTGGACCTTGACCGCATCGGCCATTACCCCGCCCCAGATTTCTGGGAAGAGCTGCACAGCCGCGAAGGCCGGATCATCCTGGACCCCGGCGCCTTCTACATCCTGGTCAGCCGCGAGGCGGTGACGATCCCGCCCGACCATGCCGCCGAGATGGCCCCCTACCTGGCAATGGTGGGCGAATTCCGGGTCCACTACGCCGGGTTCTTCGACCCCGGCTTCGGCCATGCCGCCGCGGGCGGCGCAGGCTCCAGGGGCGTGCTGGAAGTGCGCTGCCACGAGGCCCCCTTCGTGCTGGAGCACGGGCAGATCGTCGGCCGCCTGGTCTACGAACGCATGTCGGAACGCCCCGAGACGCTGTACGGCGCGGGGATCGCCTCGAACTACCAGGGCCAGGGGTTGAAGCTGGCCAAGCAATTCCGAACGACCTGACGCGCCGGTGGCGTCAGGCTTGCCCCTTGTGGAACCGGATGTCCCGCGTTGGCCAGTTGACCTGGCCCTATGCCCTGGCCCG
>PNNE01000047.1 GCA_013824055.1 Rhodobacter sp.
AATCGTCCCCTGCGGCATCCGCAACCACGGGGTGACCAGCCTGGTCGACCTGGGCCTGCCGGTGACGATGGCCGACCTCGACGCAGCACTGATGGCCACCTTCCCGCGCCGCTTCCAGGGCAGTTGCGCGGTCGCAGATGTCGCACAGTGGCAAGATGCTATTGCATAGCAGCCGCGCCAGACCCCATCTTCTGCGCATGGGGCCGCCCCCGGCGCTCCGAGACACATGAGGACACCATGACGAAGTTCATCCTTCTTGGCCTGACCGTCGCCGCCCTGGCAGCGCCTGCACATGCAGGTGACCCGGTGGCCGGCGAGGAGGCGTTCAAGAAGTGCAAGGCCTGCCACTCGGTCGTGGCCCCCGACGGAACCGAGTTCCAGAGGGGCGGCCGCACCGGCCCGAACCTTTACGGGATCATCGGCAAGGGCGTGGCCTCTGACCCGGACTTTTCCTACGGCGATTCGCTCGCCGCGCTGGGGGCAACCGGCGCCGTCTGGGACGAGGCAAGCCTGGCCGCCTTTACCGCGAACCCGATCGAATACCTGAGAACCGCGCTTGGCGATCCGGCGGCAAAGTCGCGGATGTCGTTCAAGCTGGCCGCCGGCAGCGAGGATGTGGCGGCCTACCTGGCGTCGGTCGCGCAGTAAGCTTGCCGCTTTCAAGGACAGGACAGGCGCGCCCCCTTTCGGGGGTGCGCCTGTTGCTTTTCGGGAAAGATTTCTGTGTGCTGCGGCAAAGTCATGCATTGCGACGCAAGCGCGGCGGGGCTAAAGACGTCAGTACGAGGGAACCGGGCGGGCTGACAGGCTCGTGAACGGGCATACGGCAACGACCAAAGCGGAGGACGCCCATGGCGGACGCAGCCATCCACGGCCATGACGAACACAAGCGACCCGGGTTCTTCACCCGCTGGTTCATGTCGACCAACCACAAGGACATCGGAATCCTCTATCTCTTCGTCGGCGGTTTCGTCGGCCTGATCGCGGTCCTGTTCACCGTCTACATGCGGCTTGAACTGATGCATCCCGGCGTCCAGTACATGTGCCAGGAAGGTGCGCGCTTCGTGGCCGACGCCGCGGCGACCTGTACCCCGAACGGGCACCTGTGGAACGTGCTGATCACCTATCACGGCGTTCTGATGATGTTCTTCGTCGTCATCCCGGCGCTGTTCGGCGGTTTCGGCAACTACTTCATGCCGCTGCAGATCGGCGCGCCGGACATGGCCTTCCCGCGGATGAACAACCTGTCGTTCTGGCTTTATGTCGCCGGAACCTCGCTTGGCGTGGCCTCGATGCTGGCACCGGGCGGCGGCGGCGATCTCGGCCCGGGCTTCGGCGGCGGCTGGGTGCTGTATCCGCCCCTGTCGACCACGGCCGAGGGCGGCTATGCGATGGACCTTGCGATCTTTGCGGTGCACCTGTCGGGTGCCTCGTCAATCCTTGGCGCAATCAACATCATCACCACCTTCCTGAACATGCGCGCCCCCGGCATGACGCTGCACAAAGTGCCGCTGTTCGGCTGGTCGATCTTCATCACCGCCTGGCTGATCCTGCTGGCCTTGCCCGTGCTGGCCGGCGCGATCACCATGCTGCTGACCGACCGCAACTTCGGCACCACCTTCTTCACCCCCTCGGGCGGTGGCGACCCGGTGCTCTATCAGCATATCCTGTGGTTCTTCGGCCATCCCGAGGTCTACATCATCATCCTGCCCGCCTTCGGGATCATCTCCCAGGTCATCGCGACCTTTTCCCGCAAACCGATCTTCGGCTACCTGCCGATGGTCTATGCGATGGTCTCGATCGGCGTGCTCGGCTTCGTCGTCTGGGCGCACCACATGTACACCGCCGGGATGTCGCTGACCCAGCAGTCCTACTTCATGCTGGCGACCATGGTCATCGCGGTGCCGACGGGCGTGAAGATCTTCTCGTGGATCGCGACGATCTGGGGCGGGTCGGTCTCGTTCGAGACGCCGATGCTCTGGGCCTTCGGCTTCCTGTTCCTGTTCACCGTCGGCGGCGTGACCGGGATCGTCCTGAGCCAGGCCCCGGTGGACCGGGCCTACCATGACACCTACTATGTCGTGGCCCACTTCCACTATGTGATGAGTCTGGGGGCCGTATTCGGGATCTTCGCCGGGATCTACTACTGGATCGGCAAGATGTCGGGGCGCCAGTACCCGGAATGGGCCGGCAAGCTGCACTTCTGGGCGATGTTCATCGGCTCGAACCTGACCTTCTTCCCGCAGCACTTCCTGGGCCGCCAGGGCATGCCGCGCCGCTACATCGACTACCCCGAGGCCTTTGCCTACTGGAACTACATCTCGTCGATCGGTGCGTTCCTGTCCTTTGCGTCCTTCGTGTTCTTCATCGGCATCGTCTTCTACACCCTGATGTGGGGCCGTCGCGTGACCGAGAACAACTACTGGAACGAACACGCCGACACCCTGGAATGGACCCTGCCCTCGCCGCCGCCCGAGCATACGTTCGAGCAGCTGCCAAAGCAGTCCGACTGGGACAAGAGCCGCGCACATTGAGCGCATGATCCGACCGAAGGCCCCGGGCTGCACCAGCGCCCGGGGCCTTTTCCTTTCCTGAAAGGCCATCCCCGATGCGTGTCGTCGTCTTCCTTGCCCTGCTGATCGTCGTTGCGCTGGTGGGGTATGTCGGCATCACCGGCTATTTCCTGGCCCATGCGGCCGCGAGCCTGCTGAAGGTCGGGGCGATCTCGACCTTGCTTGCCACCGCCGAGCCGCCGACCGACCCGCTGGCGCTTGGCTACCGCGGCGATCCCAGGACCGCACTTGGCCTGCCGTTCCGGACCGTCATCCTGGACATGCCGCTTGGCCCGACCGAGGCCTGGCTCGTCCCCGCCGCCGGACCCGAGGTTGGCCGCGCGATCTATGTCCACGGCATCGCCGGCGCGCGCGAGGACGGCTACCGCGCCCTGTCGATCCTGCATGAGGCCGGCTGGGCTGTCCTGCTGATCACCTATCGCAACGACCCCGGCGCCCCCGCCTCGCCCGAGGGGACCTACGGCTTTGGCCTGACCGAATGGCCCGACCTGGAAGCCGCCGTCACCCATCTGGCGCCGACCGATGCGGACGCCGGACTGCTGGTTGTCGCCGAATCGATGGGCGCTGCGATCCTGGGCCAGTTCCTTGCAAGAAGCCCGCTTGCACCCCGGGTGCAGGCCGTGGCGCTGGACAGCCCTGCCATCAGCTTCGGAGCCGTGATCGACCACATTGCCGCCCAGGGGGACAAGCTTGTGCCGGGCGTGGTCGCCGCCACCGCCAGGCAGATCCTGCCCTTCAAGACCCCCCTGCCCCTGTCCGAAGCCGAGGTCGCCGCCCCCTTCCAGGCCTTCGCCGGGCCGCTTTTCATCGCGCACGGCAGCGCCGACCGCATCGTGCCCATCGGACCCTCGCAAGCCCTGGCCACCAGCCGCAGCGCGCCGACCGTCACTCTGTGGACCGAGGCGGACCACCTGGGGTCCCATGCCCAGGACCCGGCCGCCTACCGGACCGCGTTCCAGGACTTCCTGGCGCGGATCGGCGGCTGAAGCCGGTCGATCTCGACTGCCACCCGGGCCCGCAGGTCATCGCCTTTCGGTTCCCGATCCCCAGTCCGGTGCGCGGGATCGCAAACCTTCCGTCCTGAGCCAAGCCGCCCCTTTCCTTCCGCCATCCGCCGATTACTCTTGCCCCATGCCCTATCAATGGCTTCCCCCCGAAGGCGGCGAGGACCGCCTGTGTCTCTGGCCGCACCGGTCGCTGACCCGGCGCGGCTTCGTCTGGTTCATCGGCGCGACCGCAACCCTGATCGCCGTGCCGCTGGTGGGCCTCCTGGGCACTCCGGTGCTCTGGGCGCTGCTTCCGTTCCTCTTGGGCGCGATCTGGGCGATCTGGTTCGCGCTGCGCAAGAACGGCCGCGACCGCGAGGTCGTCGAGGACCTGCGGCTTGCACCAGACCGCATCACGCTGGTCCGCCACGGACCCAAGGGCCGTCGTCAGGACTGGGAGGCAAACCCCTACTGGGTCCGCGTCACGCTGCACGAAACCGGGGGTCCGGTGCCGAACTATCTGACGCTGAAGGGCGACGGGCGTGAGGTCGAGCTGGGGGCGTTCCTTTCGGAAGAGGAACGGATCGCGCTGAAGGACGACCTGGAAAGGCACCTCCACGCGCGGCGCTGACAGAGCTGTCCCGGCCTACAACATCGGCAGGCAGCCGTATTCCTTTTCCAGATGCGCAGTGACCCACCGTCTCCAGCTGTCGCCCTTGCGCATCATGGTCAGGCCTGTCGCCAGCTCGGACCGACCAGCGTCTTCGCCTTCCGGGATGTCGCCCAGACCCTCCTCGCCAAGGCGGATCAGACTTGCCTCAAGCACCGCGTGCGCCTGTTCGGCCTGCTGTTCGGCGAACGTCCCATCCGGGCCGGGCAAGCAACGATACGCATAGGTTTCGCCCCAGGCCGTCGTGAATTCGACACGGGTCCGGTCGGCATCCAGCATGGCAAGCATCTGCGCCAGATCGAAGCCGATGCCCAGAACGACACCCAGCCCCATCGCTACCCCAGCCGCGCCTTGACCAGCGCGCCGACGGCGCCGAAATCCATCTGCCCGGTATGGCGCGCCTTCAAGGCCGCCATCACCTTGCCCACATCGCGGATGCTGGTGGCCCCGGTCTCGGCCACTGCCGCATCGACGGCTGCCGCGATCTCGGCCTGGTCCATCTGGCGCGGCAGGAATTCCTGGATCACGCCGATTTCGGCCAGTTCCTTTTCCGCCAGTTCCAGCCGCCCGCCCTCTTCGTAGGCGCGCGCCGATTCCTGGCGCTGTTTCACCATCTTGCCCATGATCTGCAGGATTTCCGGCTCACCGACCTCGCCTGCGTCCTGGTCGCCGCGCAGGGCGATCTCGCGGTCCTTGATGGCGGCGTTGATCAGACGCAGCGTCGAAAGCCGATCGGCCTCCTTGGCCTTCATGGCCTCTTTGAGGGCCGTCTGCAGACGGTCGCGCAAAAGCATGGTCGGACTTTCCGATAGTTTCCCCAGGAACGGGACTCTACCCTGAACCGGCCCGAACCGCAACCGCAAGCGATTTGGCCAAATCATTGATTCTCTTGCAAAAACCTTTTCGCATCCGCCCTTGACCCTGCCGCCCCCGCCCCTTAGTTTCCGCGCAATTTGCCGATTGGGAGAGTCGCCATGCCTGCGCCGCAGAAGCCTACCGCCTGCCTCGCACTTGCCGACGGCACCCTGTTTTACGGCCACGGCTTCGGTGCTGTCGGCGAGACGGTGGCGGAACTGGTCTTCAACACCGCGATGACCGGCTACCAGGAGATCATGACCGACCCCTCCTATGCCGGCCAGGTCGTGACCTTCACCTTCCCCCACATCGGCAACACCGGCGTCACCCCCGAGGATGACGAAACGGGCACCCCGTCCGCCGCCGGCATGGTGGTCAAATGGGACCCGACCGAACCGTCCAACTGGCGCGCCACGGGCGAGCTGACCGATTGGCTGACCAGGATCGGCCGCATCGGCATCGGCGGGATCGACACCCGCCGCCTGACCCGGGCAATCCGCCAGCAGGGGGCGCCGCACGTGACGCTGGCGCATGACCCCGAGGGCAAGTTCGACATCGAACGGCTGGTGGCCCGCGCCCGCGCCTGGAAGGGCCTTGTCGGTCTGGACCTTGCCAAGGATGTGACCTGCGCCCAATCCTACCGCTGGGACGAAAAACGCTGGGCCTGGCCCGAAGGCTACAGCCGCCGCGACGGCCCCGGCCTGCGCGTCGTCGCGATCGACTATGGTGCGAAGCGCAACATCCTGCGCTGCCTGGCATCCGTTGGCTGCGAAGTCACCGTGCTGCCCGCCTCGGCCACTGCCGAGGATGTGCTGGCGCTGAACCCCGAAGGCGTGTTCCTCTCGAACGGCCCCGGCGACCCGGCCGCGACCGGCGCCTATGCCGTGCCGATGATCCAGGGCGTGCTGGCGCGCGACCTGCCGCTGTTCGGGATCTGCCTCGGCCACCAGATGCTGGCCCTTGCGCTTGGGGCCAGGACCCGCAAGATGAACCACGGCCACCACGGCGCGAACCATCCGGTGAAGGACCTGACGACCGGCAAGGTCGAGATCACTTCGATGAACCACGGCTTCACCGTGGACGCCGATACCCTGCCCAAGGGCGTGTCCGAGACCCACGTCAGCCTTTTCGACGGCACCAACTGCGGCATCGCGGTCGACGGCAAGCCGGTCTATTCCGTCCAGTACCACCCCGAGGCCTCGCCCGGTCCCCAGGACAGCTTCTATCTGTTCGAACGCTTCGCCCAGGCGATGCAGGCGCGTCGCGCCTGAACCGGCGTTAACGGCCTGTTAACCCCCCGCGCGCATGCTGGCGTGTGAAAGCTGGGGAACAGGCATGGGCGCCGCCGAACGGATCAGCGAACTTGACTTGCCCCAGGCAGCCGCCCGGGGTCAGCGCCGCACCTTCGCGGTCGGTGCCTCGCTGCTGCGCGAAGGTGTCGTCTCACCAGAAGAGATGCTGACCGCCCTGGCCCACCAGGGCCGCGAATCCGGGCGTCTGCCGGATGTGCTGCGGGCGCGCGGCCTGGTGGTGGAGCGGGACCTGCTCGGCGTCGATGCCCGGAACTGGGGCCTGCGCCTTGTCGACCTTGATGCGACCCTGCCCGACCCGCGGCTGATCGACGCCGTCGGGGCGCAGGATTGCCTGCGCCACGGCCTTGTGCCTTGGGCGAAGGTCGGCGACGTCACCATCGTCGCCACCTCCCGGCCCGAGGAATTCCGCCGCCTTCGCCCGATGCTGGAGGCGCGGCTTGGTCCCGTCGCCGCGGGTATCGCCTCGGCGCGCGCGATCCTTGGCGCGATCCACGCCCGGCGCGGCGACGTCCTGGCCCGGGCCGCCGAAACCCGCGTGGCACCTGCCGAAAGCTGCCGCTCCTGGCCGCGCCTGCACCAGTCGCCGCGCGCCATGCTGGTGCTTGGCCTGACCTTCGCCGCCCTTGCCCTGGCACCGCTTGCCACCGGACTTGCTGCACTTGGCTTCGCGGTCTTCACGCTGGCCTGCCTCACCATCCTGAAGATCGCCGCCACTGTCGCCGCCCTGCGCGCGCCCTTGCCCGGCCCGCAGCCCGCCTCGGACGCCATTCCCACCGTGGTCTCCATCATCGTGGCGCTTTACCGTGAGGCTGACATCGCCCCCCGCCTGGTCCGCCGCCTTGCACGCCTTGACTACCCGGTCGAGCTTCTGGACGTCATCCTCGCCGTCGAGGCCGAGGATCACATCACCCTCGACGCGCTTGCCAAAGCAGAGCTTCCGCCCTGGATGCGGGTGGTCGTGGTGCCGGAAGGCCAGGTCAAGACCAAGCCGCGCGCCCTGAACCATGCGCTTGACCATGCGCGCGGTGCCATCATCGGGGTCTATGACGCCGAGGATGCGCCTGAACCGGACCAGCTGAAGAAGGTCGTGGAACGCTTCCAGCGCTCTGGCCCCGAGGTTGCCTGCCTGCAGGGCGTGCTCGACTATTACAACCCGCGCACCAACTGGCTCAGCCGCTGTTTCACCATCGAATATGCCGGCTGGTTCCGCCTGGTCCTGCCGGGCCTTGCCCGCCTGGGCCTGGTCGTGCCCCTGGGCGGTACCACACTGTTCTTCCGGCGCGAGGTGCTGGACAAGCTGGGCGCCTGGGACGCCCACAACGTGACCGAGGACGCCGATCTTGGCATCCGTCTGGCCCGCCACGGCTACCGGACCGAGCTGATCGACACCGTCACCCTGGAAGAGGCGAACTGCCGCCCGCTCCCCTGGATCAAACAGCGCTCGCGCTGGATCAAGGGCTACATGATGACCTGGGCCGTCCACATGCGCCAACCCCGGCTTCTGTGGCGCCAGCTTGGGCCCAGGGGCTTTCTCGGCTTCCAGGTTCTGTTTCTTGGCACGATCGCACAATTCCTGCTGGCGCCCCTGCTGTGGTCCTTCCTGATCCTGACTTTCGGCTTCGGCCACCCGCTTTACGCAGCGCTCCCGATGGCTGCCGTCTGGGCCATCGCCGGGGTGTTCTTCCTGTCCGAGGCCGCGAACATCTTCATTGGCGCGGTTGGTCTTGGCCGGACGCGACACGGCCTCAGCCGGCTATGGGTGCTCACGCTCAAGGTCTACTATCCACTGGCCTCGCTTGCGGCCTACAAGGGGCTGCTCGAACTCGCGACGCGGCCGTTCTACTGGGACAAGACCACCCACGGGATCTTTGACCATGCCGAGACCAAGGACTGACCAGCAAAGCGGGACCGCACGGACCCGATGAGTCGGCGCTAGCGCATCCGCAATTCGCCCGCGTCCACCCGCAGACGCGTCTCGAAGGCCTGGCTGATGTGCGACTTCAGCGCCTGATAGGCGGCATCGCCGTCCCCGGCCTCGATCGCGGCGACGATCCGGGCATGTTCGTCCAGCGCCACTTCGTCCCGCCCCTCGGCCGCGAAAGAGGTGTTCGCCATCAGCGCCATCGACCGGTGCACCAGATCCAGCTGCTGCACCAGAAACCGGTTGTGGCTGGCCAGGTGGATCTGCTTGTGAAACCGCTTGTTGGCCCGCGACAAGGCGCGCGGATCGCCGCCCAGCAGCGCCCGATCCTCGGCCACCATGCTTTTCAGCACCCGCACTTCCTCGGGCGTGGCATGGCGTGCGGCCAGACGTGCCGCCAACCCCTCAAGCTCGGTGCGGACCGCGTAAAGCTCGGCCAGCTGGTTGTGGTCCAGCGATGCCACGATCAGGCTGCGACCGTCGCGCGTCAGCATCGCCTGGGTCTCCAGCCGTTGCAACGCCTCGCGCACCGGCGTCCGGCTCACGCCCAGCCGTTCGGCCAGCTCGCTTTCGACCAGCCGGTCGCCAGGCTTGTAGACCCCGGCCTCGATCGCTTCCATGATCAGCGTATAGGCGTCTTTCTGCACGTGCCGTCCCTTACCTTGCGCAGCGGACCATAAGCCGCGCGCCACCCCGCGATCAACCCTTCCCAACGCTGCTGCCTTGCCCTAGATCCATCCCATGCCGAAACAGGATTTCAGCCACGTCAGCACCTGGGTCTTCGACCTCGACAACACGCTTTATCCCCCGCACATGCGGCTCTTTGACCAGATCGAGGTCCGGATGACCGACTGGGTCATGCAGGCGCTGCGGGTCGACCGCGCCAGGGCCGACCACTTGCGCGCGCATTACTGGCGGACCTACGGCACCACGCTGGCGGGCCTCATGCGCGAGCACGACCTCGATCCCGGCCCCTATCTGACGGATGTGCACGACATCGACTTTTCGGTCCTGTCGCCCGACCCCGACCTCGCAAGGTCCATCGCCCGCCTGCCCGGCCGCAAGATCGTCTACACCAACGGCTGCGCGCCCTATGCCGAGAAAGTCCTTTCCGCGCGGGGACTTGCCGGCCTTTTTGATCGCATCTACGGCGTCGAGCATGCCGGGTTTCACCCCAAGCCGGACCCCCAGGCCTTTGCCACGGTCTTCGGCAAGGACGGCCTGGACCCGGCCCGCGGCGCGATGTTCGAGGATGACGCCCGCAACCTTGCCGTGCCCCACGCGCTGGGAATGCGGACCGTCCACGTTGCCCCCGCGGCCGAGCCGGCCGACCACATCCACCATCATACCGACGACCTCGCGACCTTCCTTGCCCGCCTGGTGGAGTGACACTCCGCCACATCAAACTTGTCCGGCGACACCCTAGATATGCTGCAACCGCAAATTCCAGGACGCCGCGATGACCCTTGCCACGACCAACGCCCCCAGCACCTTTGGCCGCTTTGCCCGCGCGACGCCGATCATAGGTCAGGTGATCCGCGACATCGAGCGCGATACCAGCAGCATCTACTACCTGCTCGTCATCATCCTGACCGCCGTGGTGCTGGGAATCCAGACCTGGGGTCTGCCGGTGCTGGTCCTGACCGCGCTGGCCCTTGTCCCGGTGATGTTCGTCCTGTTGGTCCTGATCGCCCGGCCCTAGCGCACCTTACCCTGAGGCACCCTGTCCTCTGGCCCCCCGCGCCGCCACAGCCTATGCTGACCGCTGGAGGACCGACATGCGCGAAACCACCGATATCCTGATCTCTGGCGGGGGCGTCGCCGGGCTGACGGCCGCCTGCGCCTTTGGCTCTGCCGGGTTCCGCGTGATCTGCGTCGATCCCGCTCCTCCGATCACCGAGGGCGACGCCGAGGGTGCGGACTTGCGCACGACGGCCTTCCTGCAACCGTCCATCCCGGTCCTGCAGGGCGCGGGGCTCTGGTCCCGCCTTGAACCCCACGCCGCCCCGCTTCAGGTCATGCGGATCATCGACGCGGGAGGAGAGCGCCCCGAGGCCCGCCTGATCAAGGACTTCGACGCCGCCGACATCTCGGACGCGCCCTTTGGCTGGAACCTGCCGAACTGGCTTCTGCGCCGTGAGATGGTGGCCCGGCTGGCCGAGTTGCCCAGCGTCAGTTTCCGCCCCGGCATCGGCTTCGCCCGCATGCTGACCCGCGACACCGAGGCTCTGGTGACCCTGAGCGACGGCACCCAGGTCGCGGCCAGGCTGGTGATCGGGGCCGACGGTCGCACCTCGCCCGTCCGCGAGGCGCTTGGGATCGGCGCCAAGACCACCCGCTATGGCCAGCGGGCGCTGGCCTTCGCCGTCACCCACATGATCCCGCACGGCAATGTCTCGACCGAAGTCCACCGCTCGGGCGGTCCCTTCACTCTGGTCCCCCTGCCCGACCGCGACGGACGCCCGGCCTCGGCCGTGGTCTGGATGGACGGCGGGCCCGAAGTCGCCCGTCTTGCCGCGCTGCCCGTCCCCGACTTCGAGACCGAGATGACCGCCCGCTCCTCGGGCATCCTCGGCCCGCTGACACTGGTCAGTCGCCGCTCGGTCTGGCCGATCATCAGCCAGATCGCAGACCGCCTGTCCGGCCCCCGCACTGTCCTGATGGCCGAGGCCGCGCATGTCGTGCCCCCGATCGGCGCCCAGGGCCTGAACATGAGCCTCGCCGACCTTGCAGCACTTCTGGACCTGGCCCGGACCCATCAGGCCGATCCCGGAGTGCCCGCTGTGACCGATGCCTTCCACCGCGCCCGGCACCTTGAGGTGCGGGCCCGCGTCACCGGCATCGACCTGCTGAACCGCGCCTCGATGGTCCGGACCCCCGTCCTGCGGGACCTGCGGGCCAAGGCGCTGGACGCGCTTTATTCGGCCAGCCCGATCCGCCACACCCTGATGCGCGCCGGGCTTGGCGCCGCGGGAAAGTCAGCTACGCCGACGCGCCGCTAAAGTTTCGTGCATTTTTGCACAGATCGCTCTCATCTTCACGGGGCGGCCGTTTCGGACTGTAACATGTGAATGAAATACCGGCCTCGGGACGCGGTTCCCTCTGCAAATCCCGATGTCCAAGGCGCAAGGCGCACGTGAGTTCACATTCCAGAGACGGCACGCGACCAAGCCGTGATTTCCCTTTTCCTTGGCGTCACCCCAATTCTCCCTCACCGCCCCACGGTGGGGCAGGACGAAAGAAACCAAGGATTACAAGATGAAAAGCTTCGCTCTCGCTTCCGCTCTCGTTGCTCTGACGGCTGTCGGCTCCTTCGCCCAGCAGGCCCCGGTCGCGCTGCCCTCGTCGATCACGTCGCAGATCCTGACCGTGCTTCCCGGTGCCGACCTGTCGAACCTGACCAACTCGCAGTATGCCCAGATCGTCACCTTCTTCGCCGACTCCGAGAACACCCGCACTGCGTCTGGCACCGCCCAGGGCGTCAAGGCGATCCTGACCAACG
>PNNE01000383.1 GCA_013824055.1 Rhodobacter sp.
AGGCCCCCGTCAAGGAGACAGGTCCTTGGCAACCCTGATCGCCCCCGATATTCGCAACGCGAAACGGCTGGTGGTCAAGATCGGCTCGGCGCTGCTGGTCGACCGCAAGACCGGGCTGAAACAGGACTGGCTTTCCGCCCTTGCCCTGGACGTGGTCGCGGCCAAGGCGCGCGGCACCGATGTCGTCCTGGTGTCCTCCGGCTCGATCGCGCTGGGTCGCAAGGTGCTGAACCTGGGCGACGGCGTCCTGACGCTGGAACAATCCCAGGCCGCCGCCGCTGTCGGCCAGATCCGCCTCGCCCGCGCCTACGAGGAGGTCCTGGCCCCCCACGGCATCACCACCGCGCAGGTGCTGGTCACGCTGGAGGATACCGAGGACCGCCGCCGCTACCTGAACTCTCGCGCGACGATGGAAACGCTGTTGGGCCTGGCGTCGTGCCGATCGTGAACGAGAATGACACGGTGGCGACCGACGAGATCCGGTTCGGCGACAACGACCGGCTGGCGGCCCAGATCGCCGTGACCGCGGGGGCGGACCAGTTGATCCTGCTGTCCGACGTGGACGGCTTCTACACGGCGAACCCGAAGGAAGACCCCTCGGCCACCCGTTTCGACGTGATCGCGCAGATCACGCCCGCGATCGAGGCGATGGCGGGCGATCCGATTTCGGGCATGTCCAAGGGCGGCATGAAGACCAAACTGCTGGCGGCAAAGACCGCCGTTGCGGGCGGTTGCGCGATGGCGATCATGGAAGGCTCGACCCTGCGCCCCTTGCAGGCGCTGATCGAGGGGGCTGCGCGGACCTGGTTCGTGCCCTCCGCCGACCCGCATGTCGCCCGCAAGCGCTGGATCAACGCGATGAAGCCCAAGGGCGAGCTGGTGCTGGACGCGGGCGCGGTAACGGCGCTGCGGGCGGGGAAAAGCCTTCTGCCCGCCGGGGTCACGAAAGTGACCGGCAGCTTTGGCCGCGGCGAGCCGGTGGCGATCCTGTCGCCCGAGGGGGTGGTTCTCGGCAAGGGGCTCGTGCGCTACACTTCCGCCGAGGCCCGCAAGATCGCCGGGCACCGGTCGGGAGAGATCGAGGCGATCCTCGGCTACCAGGGCCGCGCGGCGCTGGTGCACCGGGACGACATGGTGGTTTGAGGGGGCCAAATTCCTTCAAAGGAATTTGCAAAAGTTTTCGAAAACTTTTGCGCCCCACTTGATTCGGAGCGAGACAATGGACGGCCAGTTCACCGACCTGATGACCGACATCGGAACCAAGGCCCGCGCGGCGGCGGCGGAACTTGCCTGCGCCTCCTCGGAACGCAAGGCCGCCGCCCTGATTGCCGCCGCCGATGCCGTCTGGCGCCGTCGGCAGGAAATCTTCGACGCCAACACCCTCGACCTCGACGCCGCAGACCAGCGCGGGATCACTCCGGCCTTGCGCGACCGCCTGCGTCTTGACGAAAACCGCCTGCACGGCATCGTCGACGCGCTGCGCCAGATCGCCGAGCAGAAGGACCCCGTCGGCCGCATCCTGGCTGAATGGGACCGCCCCAATGGCCTGCACATCCAGCGCGTCGCCACGCCGCTGGGCGTGGTCGGCGTGATCTACGAATCCCGGCCCAACGTGACCGCCGACGCCGGTGCCCTGTGCCTGAAATCCGGCAACGCCGTGATCCTGCGCGGCGGGTCGGAAAGCTTCGAGACGTCGGAGGCGATCCATTCCTGCATGCTGGACGGGTTGAAATCAGCCAACCTGCCCGCTGCCGCGATCCAGTTCATTCCGACCCGCGACCGCGAGATGGTGACGGCGATGCTGCATGCCACCGACCATATCGACGTCATCGTCCCCCGTGGCGGCAAGGGCCTGGTCGGCCTGGTCCAGCGCGAGGCGCGCGTCCCCGTCTTCGCCCATCTGGAAGGCATCTGCCACGTCTACGCCGACCGCGACGCCGACCTGGAGAAAGCCCGCCGCGTCGTCCTGAACGCCAAGACCCGCCGCACCGGCATCTGCGGCTCGGCCGAATGCCTGCTGATCGACTGGCAGTTCTACACGAAACACGGGGCCGTGCTGATCGAGGACCTGCTGAAAGCGGGCGTCGAGGTCCGCACCGAGGGCGAATTGCTGAAGGTCCCCGGAACGGTGAAGGCGCAACCCGATGATTTCGGCCGCGAATTCCTGGACATGATCATCGCGGCAAAGCTGGTTGACGGGGTGGACGAGGCCATCGCCCATATCCGCAAACATGGCAGCCAGCACACCGAAGCGATCCTGACCCAGAACGACGCGACTGCGCAGCGCTTCTTCGACCGGCTTGATTCGGCGATCCTGATGCGCAATGCCAGCACCCAGTTCGCCGATGGCGGCGAGTTCGGCATGGGCGCGGAGATCGGCATCGCCACCGGCAAGATGCACGCGCGCGGGCCCGTGGGGGCCGAACAGCTGTGCAGCTTCAAGTATCTGGTGACGGGCGACGGGACGATCAGAACGTAAGCCGGATCGTCGTCTCGCCGATTTCGGTGATCAGCCTGCGGCCCTGCCGTGCCAGCTCGTCCGGGACCAGCGCGAAATGCACCTGCGCCGCCCCGATTTCGGCCGGGGCGCGGGGCTCGGTCAGCACTTCCCACAAGCCCGCGTCCACCTTCAGCCGCGGCGCTTCGGCCAGGATCGACCACCCCGTCTCGCTGCGCACGACGCTGACCTTGCCACCGTAGGCCAGGGCACTTTCCAGGCATTGCAACAGCAGAAAGACCAGCC
Source organism: Rhodobacter sp. (assembly GCA_013824055.1). Classification (GTDB taxonomy): domain Bacteria; phylum Pseudomonadota; class Alphaproteobacteria; order Rhodobacterales; family Rhodobacteraceae; genus Tabrizicola. The sequence goes on from PNNE01000383.1 coordinate 2,744, forward strand.
GCACCTCGCGGCGGGACAGATCGGTCGGGCTGATCCAGCCATAGGCCACCCGCCCGCCGCGCGACAGGTCCCCCAGGATCGAGGCAACCTCGGACCGCGCAATCCGCTGGTCGCCGGAAGCCTGGCCAAAGCAGATTCGGAAGAACCGGATGCGCGCATTCGCATTGGCCACGCTTTCCGAGATCAGCGCCATCTCGGGGCGCGTCGCCCCCGGCTCCATCGCGAGAAGCTCCACCCCGTTGCCTATCGCCCCGATCGGGCTGATAAGGTCGTGGCAAATGCGCGAGGCGATCAGGGCAGCGAGGTCGGGCTTCTCTTGCATCTTCAAACCGGGGCAAAGGACAGGAAATGACGGCACTTCTGGAACCGGGCATGCTGGTGCGCCACCCGGAGCAGCCGGACTGGGGTCTGGGTCAGGTACAGTCGAGCATCGACACCAAGGTGACTGTGAACTTCGAACATGCCGGGAAGGTCGTGATCGACAGCAAGCGCGTCTTCCTTTTGCCGGTGGCGGGCTCTGTTCACCCATAGTGCGAATCTCTGGCCGAAACTCAACCGGGAATTGCCAAGCCTTTTGCACGTGCGGCCAAAAGGTTGCAATGCCACCAGTCCATGTCTAAGTCAGATGAGCCGAAGCCTCAGCGATGCAATGACAGTCGAAGCGCCCCCCTACGCCGTCCGGCTGGCCACCACGCCCGAGGACCTGACTGCGGCGCAGGCGCTGCGCTATCAGGTCTTCGTCCGGGAGCTTGGCGGCAATGGCCCGCTGGTCGACCATGACCGCGGCCTGGAGCGCGACGCCTTCGATCCCTTCTTCGACCACCTGGTCCTCGTCGACCGCAGCATCGACCCCGCGACCCATGCCCATGTCATCGGCGCCTACCGGGTGCTGCCCTGCGACCGCCGCCCCGCCGCCGGGCGCTTCTATTCGGAAACCGAATACGACCTGACCCCGCTTCTCGCCTCGGGCCGCAGGCTTCTGGAACTCGGGCGCTCCTGCGTCCATGCCGATCACCGCGGCGGGACGGCGATGTTCCACCTCTGGAACGGCCTGGCCGAGTATGTCCTTGACCGCGGGATCGAGGTCCTCTTCGGCGTGGCAAGCTTCCACGGGACCGACATCGCCCCTCTGGCCGAGCCGCTGTCCTGGCTGCACCACCACCATCTCGCCCCCCCGCCGATGCGGGTCCGCGCCCTGCCCCCGGGCCGGCAGGAAATGGACCTGATCCCCGCCGACCGCCTGGACCGCCGCGCCGCGATGGCGGCCACCCCGGCGCTGATCAAGGCCTACCTCCGGCTTGGCGGCTTTGTCGGCGACGGGGCCTGGATCGACCGCGACTTCAACACCACGGATGTCTGCCTGGTGATGGACACCGGCCAGATGTCCGCCCGCCACCGCGAGTTCCTGATCCGCAAGGCCGGGACATGAGCGACTGGAAGGAACTCAAGCCACCGCCCCTGCGGGTCACGCCGCTTGGTTGGGTTCGGGTCGTCTGGCGTGGCACTCTGGTCGGTTCCGTGACCTATGGCGGGCTGGTGCTGCTGCTTCTGGTGCGGCTGATCGAGTGGCCGCTGTTCGGCCAGGCCCGGCCGGTGACGCCGCATATCACCAAGGCGGTCTGCCGCGTTGCGCTGATCTTTCTGGGCCTGCCTCTCACTGTCCACGGCCGTCCGATGACCCTGCCTGGGGCCATTGTGGCGAACCATTCCTCCTGGCTCGACATCTTCGTCCTGAATGCCACCCATACCTTCTACTTCGTCGCCAAGTCCGAGGTCGCGGATTGGCCCGGCATCGGCTGGCTTGCCCGCGCGACGGGAACCGTCTTCATCACCCGCAAGGGAACCGAGGCGAAGAAGCAGCAGGCGATCTTCGAATCCCGCCTGCATGCGGGCCATAAGCTCCTGTTCTTCCCCGAGGGCACCAGCACCGACGCGATCCGCGTCCTGCCCTTCAAGTCGACGCTGTTCGAGGCCTTCTTTTCGCCCGGACTGGAACACACGATGCACATCCAGCCCGTGACCGTGATCTTCCACGCCCCCGATGGCGAGGACCCCCGCCACTACGGCTGGTGGGCCGACATGGAGTTTGCAGAGCATCTGCTGAAGATGCTCGCCACCCCGCGGCATGGGCGGGTCGAGGTGATCTTCCACCCCGAGGTGCCGGTGGTCGCCTTCGAGAACCGCAAGGTGCTTGCCCAGCACTGCGAACGGGTGATCCGGACGGCGCATGGGTCCACGGCAGCGTAGGTGGGCGCTATCGCCCACCCTACCCGCGCGCGTCAGCCTGGCGCAGCACCTTCGCCATCGGTCGGCCCTTGGCCAGCTCGTCCACCAGCTTGTCCAGAATGCGGATCTCGCGCATCAGCGGCTCCTCGATCGCCTCGATGCGGACGCCGCAAATCACCCCCGTCACTGTGTCCCGCGCCGGGTTGAGAGCCGGAGCCTCGGCGAAGACGCGCTGGAAGTCATGCCCCTCGGCCAGCAGCCGGGCAAGGCCGGCACCGTCATGTCCGGTCAGCCAGCCGATGATCTGGTCGAGTTCGGCCTTGGTCCTGCCCTTCCGCTCCAGCTTGGCCAGATACAGTGGATAGACGCTTGCAAAGCTGGTCCCGTAGATCCGATGTGTCATGGTGGCCCCCGCAGGCTGGGCGGTCCGCCCAAATTCGCTCAGCGCAACCGACGCAAAAGCTCCAGCGACGGCTCCCCGGTGACTGGCAAACCGACGCTCGCCTGATAGGCACTGATCGCCGCCTTGGTCCTGGACCCGATCACACCGTCGTTGCCTTGCGTATCAAAGCCGCGCGCCGTCAGCAGCCGCTGCAGCTCCTGCCGGTCGGCTTGCGTCAGTCCGCTCGCGTCCGGTCCGAAACTGGCCTGGACCGGCCCGCGGCCCAGAATCCGGTCCGACAGATGGCCGACGCCGATCGCATAGTTCTGCGCGTTGTTGTAGCGCAGGATCGTGGCGAAGTTCTGCGTCAGCAGGAAATGTGGCGCACCTCCCCCGTTGCCGCCCGCGATGATCGACCCGCCCGCCAGCGCCCGCCCATCGGCCGACCGCACGCCCAGGCCCTGCCAGTCGGCCGCCGAGCGTCCCTTGCCCCGCCCCAGCAGCCCGGTGTCGAACCCGGTGGGCAGCACGACCTCCATTCCCCAGGGCAGGCCCCGCGTCCACCCAGACCGGTTGAGGTAGGCCGCGGTCGAGGCAAGCGAATCCGTCGGGTCCTCGCCCCAGATATCGCGCCGCCCGTCGCCCGTGAAATCCACCGCATAGGCAAGGTACGAGGTCGGGATGAACTGCGTATGCCCCATCGCCCCCGCCCAGCTGCCGATCATGCCGGGCACCGGGACATCGCCCGCCTGCAGGATCTTCAGCGCCGCAACAAGCTGGCTTTCGAAGAACGCGCCCCGCCGCCCGTCATAGGCCAGCGTCGACAGCGCCGAGATCACCGGCACAGTCCCGCGCCGCGTTCCGAAAAAGCTTTCCAGACCCCAGACTGCCGCCACGACATGACCCTCGACGCCGTAGCGGCTTTCGATGGCCCGCAAGGTGCTGGCGTACTGCGCATATTTCTGCCGGCCCATAGCGACCCGTTCGTCCGAGGCGGCTATGTTCAGGTAGTCTTCCAGCGACCGCCTGAACTCGGTCTGGTTGCGGTCACGCTCGATCACTTCGGGCAGGAAGCCTGCCCCCCGGAAGGCCGCATCCACCGTGCCCGAGGCGATCCCTTGCGACACCGCCCGGCCCTTGAAGCCATCGACCCAGGCATCCCAGCCCGCGTTGGGCACGGCACGGGGTGCCGGATCCGGCGCGCGGTACCCCGCGCCACCGCCGGACCGGCCGGTTGGCATGCAGGCGGAAAGCGTCGCCGCCACGCCAAGAAAAAGCGCCCCGCGCCGAGTGAAACCGTTCGAAGTTGCTGCCGTCCGCATGTGCCTGCCTGCCATCTGCTCTTGTTATTCCGCCATGATACAGGCAGCGGACGGCAGGCCAAGAGCGCAAGCGCAGGGTGGGCAAGATTGCCCACCCTACCCCCCCGCGCCCCGATGCCTCACACCGGCGCGATCATGGTTGACCGTTCGGGAATGCCCGCAGCCAAGCCCTTGAAATACCTGATGGACCGCGGCCTGCCCGGCCTGGGCAACCCGCTTCAGTCACCCTGCTTCTTCAGCTTCCAGGCAATTTGCCGCAGCATCCCGTGAAAGGTCTGGACCTCGGCCCGGGTCAGCCCCAGCCGGCCCCACATGTTGCGCAGGTTGGTCTTCATTCCCTCGACCTTCGTCGGCGGAAAGAAGAACCCCGCCGCATCCAGCCGCTCTTCGAAATGGTCGGCCAGCCGGTCGACGTCCGCACGGGTGGCAAAGTCGGTCCGCGCAAGTTCCATGACCGAGGGCGCCACCTCTCCCGCTTGCCGCCGCCACTCATAGCCCAGCAAAAGCACGCATTGCGCCAGGTTCAGCGAGGGGAAGTCCGGGTTCACCGGCACCGTCACGATGGCATTCGCCCGGACGATATCCTCGTTCTCCAGCCCTGCCCGTTCCGGCCCGAACAGCACACCCACGCGCTTGCCCTCGGCCCCCATCGCGCGGGCCATTTCCATCGCCCGCTCCGGCGTCACCACGTCCTTCACCAGTTCCCGCCGCTGCGAGGTGGTGGCAAAGACGAAGTCGCAGTCGGCGATCGCGGCGGGCAGGTCGGGGAAGAGTCCCGCATGGTCCAGCAGCCGCCCCGCCCCGCTTGCCATCGCCACGGCCTTCGGATTGGGCCAGCCGTCGCGCGGCCCGACGACCCGCATCCGCTCCAGCCCGAAGTTCAGCATTGCCCGGGCGGAAGCTCCGATGTTCTCGCCCATCTGCGGCCGGATCAGGATGAAGACGGGGGGGATCATGCGGCCACCTGTGCGAAACTCATGCCGCCAGATAGGCCAGCCCCGGTCCCCAGGCAAGCACCCCCGGCACGGAGATCCCCCAGGTCCTTCGACCAGCGGCCTCGATCCCGGCGGGACCGAGGTGCGGATGGGCGACCCGTCACTGGCCGGGATGGTGCAGCTTACACCCGATGACAGCGCCGACACCGCCAGGCGCGCCACCCGGTGGCACTGGCCCCGACGACCGCCCGCGCCGTGCCGCCCAAGGTAGCCAAGCCGCGGAAAGGCTGATAGACGCAGCCCGACACCCATCCCGGAGCCCGAAATGGCCGCTGAAGACCGCCCGCAGATCACCCTCATCACCCCCCCGAGCTTCGATGCCGAGACCTTCTCGGACCGGATCGGCCGGGTTCTCGACGGGACCGCGATCGCCTGCCTGCGGCTTTCGCTTGCCACCAGGGACGAGGACACGCTGATGCGTGCCGCCGATGCCGCGCGCGAGGCGGCGCACGCCCGCGACGTGGCCGTGGTGATCGACAACCACCTGATCCTGGCCGAGCGCCTGGGACTTGACGGCGTCCACCTGACTGACGGGTCGCGCAACGTCCGCAAGGCCCGCAAGGACCTGGGCGCCGATGCCATCGTCGGGGCCTTCTGTGGCACCTCGCGGCATGACGGGATGACGGCCGGAGAGGCCGGTGCCGACTATGCCAGCTTCGGCCCGATCGGTGCGACGGCGCTGGGGGACGGCAGCCGGGCAGAGTACGACCTGTTCGAATGGTGGTCCGAGGTGATCGAGGTTCCGATCATCGCCGAAGGCGCGCTGACCGCCGAGCTGGTGGCCAGGTTCGGCCCGGTGACCGACTTCTTCGCGGTGGGCGAGGAGATCTGGGGCGCCGAAGACCCGCTGGCTGCGCTGAAAGCCCTGCTTGCGCCCTTGGGGTGACCGCCCGCCCGCGACTTCGTCACGCCTCGCTGCGCCATGCGACGAGGAGACGAAGTCGAACGAGGAGCGGGCCTTCAGGGCGAAGCGATGAAGGCCTCGCGCGTCAGGATCAGGTCGACATGGGGCCGATCCATCTTCATGGCAGCGCATTGCCGCAGGCGGCGGCCGGTCTCCACAAAGCCCAGCTTTTCCAACACACGAGCCGAACGGGCATTGCCCTCGAAGTAACCAGCGACAAAGTCTGCGCCGTCGTCGGCGAAATGGGCGATCAAGGCGCACCTGGCTGCTTCTGTGGCATATCCCCGGCCCTGAGCGCGCGGCACCAGCCAATGCCCAAGTTCGCCCCCTTCAAGCCCGATGACCCCGGCAAAGCCTTCTTGGTCTTCCAGAACAAATGTCTCACCGGGAACCGCAATCTCGTCCAGAAAGTATCGGAAATCCTCGGCCCGATACGGATAGGGCACAGTCGACAGCCACCCAGATACTGCAATGTCGCCAATACCCTCGACAATCGCCGCCTCATCCGACGCCGCGACTGGCCGCAAGGCCAGCCGTTCGGTCCGGTGATGCGTCGCCAGCGCCATCAGTCCAGCTTGCGGATGTAGGTCCAGGTTGGCACGTTCTCGCCCCGCGCGACGGAATGGCTTTCGGCGTCGCCCAGGTACTGGAAACCCGCGTTGGTCAGCACGCGGGCCGAGCCGGGATTGTCCTGGAACGCCTCGGCGAACATGGTGCAGTTCTTCTGCGGGTTGGCGTTGACCAGGGCCTGCACCGCCTCGGACGCGATACCGTGGTTCCAGAAGGCAGGGGCGACCCAGAAGGCAACCTCGGACTGGCCCCGGTCCATCTTCTTCAGCGAGATCACCCCCAGCACTTCCGGCAAGCCCGAGCGGGTCCCGTCCATGACCCAGATGTCCTCTTCCGACCCGGCGGTCATGGCACGGGTGCAGAAGGCTTCGGCCGCACCAGGAGGCAGCGGATGCGGGATGCCCTGGGTGGCCTCGGCCACGCGTTTGTCGCCGGCGTACAGCGCGAAAAGCCCGGCGTCGGACTTGCGCACGGGGCGAAGCGTGAAGCGATCGGTCGTGATTTCCACCGGGGCGGCGATCTTCTCCTGGATCATGGCTTCCCTCCTTTGAAGCACATGTGGGGATTGTCGGCTAACCGCGCAATCGCCCGAATGTTTGACCCTTTCGGGGTGAGGTCGTGGCACCCTGCCACAATCTCCGGACGAGCCCGGAAATGGGAAAGGGGACCGACCTTGCGGCCGATCCCCCGTCTACAATGCGATTGTAAAGGTTCGGCTTACTCGGCTGCCTCCTGGGCGGGAAGAACCGAAATGAACGTGCGGCCTTTCAGACCCTTCTTGAAGGTCACGCGGCCTTCGACCTTGGCGAAGATCGTGTGGTCAGTGCCCATGCCGACGCCTTCGCCGGGGAACCAGGTGGTCCCGCGCTGGCGGCAGATGATGTTGCCGGGAATGGCAGCCTGACCGCCGAAGAGCTTGATGCCCAGGCGACGACCGGCCGAGTCGCGACCGTTGCGGGATGAGCCGCCTGCTTTCTTGTGTGCCATGCGGTGTTACTCCTGCGCTGCAGCGGCCTTGGCGGCACGCTTCGGTTTCTCGGCCTTTTCGGCCGGCTTGGCCGCACCGGGGGCTTCGTGAGCGACACGGCGCGCGGCAACGGTGCCGACGGCGGCCTTGACGCCCGACTTGTCGGCGCCCTTTTCCAGAACCTCGGTCACGCGCACCAGCGTCAGGTGCTGGCGGTGGCCCTTGGTGCGCTGGCTGGAGTGCTTCCGGCGGCGTTTCACGAAGTGGATGACTTTCTCACCCTTGATCTGGTCGATGACCTCGGCCTGGACGGCCGCGCCTGCAACCATCGGCACACCGATCGTGGTGCCGACCATCAGGATCTCGTTGAACTGGATCTTTTCGCCAGCAACGGCATCAAGCTTTTCCACGCGCAGAACGTCACCCGCCTGCACCTTGTACTGCTTGCCGCCGGTCTTGAGGACCGCAAACATGCGTCATTCCTTCCATCTCTCCGCGCCCTCTGGCCCCCATTCCCGGGCGTTCACGGGGCCGCCTCTTGCAAGGTTTGGCCCGCCTTCGGACAGCGCGCCCCTGAAGGGCGTCATTGCAAAAACACCTCGGGCCGAGAGTCGCCCCTTGGCCCGAGATGCGCGCTTATGCGTCGAAGCCCGCGCGGTGTCAAGCAGGCCGGTCAGATATCGCGCCCCTGCATCGCCCGTCCGGCCGCACGGCCAAGGTCCAGGGAAACCTCGCGGAAAACGGTGTCGAAAGCGCCGAACAGCGCCGCATTCAGCGCCTGCCCCGCCGGGCTTTCCCAGAACTCGACATAGCTTTGCAGCTCGGCCTCGGTCAGGGGGTGGTAGGCAAGCCCGAGGTAGGCGTGAAGCCAGGTCGAGGTGTCGGCGCGGACCTGATCTTCCTGGCCCCAGACGTCGGACAGCAGCTGGTCCTGCGGGATCGACCCATAGGCGCCCGACTCCGACATGCCGGTCATGAAGGCCAGGCTACCCGACAGGGCCCCCGCCACGTTCATTTCCAGCAGGTCGCCCGCCTCGATCATCCGGCGGATCAGCGCAACCTTGGGGTCGCGGGCGGCTGCGGCATCCTCCGCAGCAACGCGCGCCGCCTCTTCGGTGGCGGTGTCGATGAAGGCGCGACGCGCCGCGATTTCAAGGTCGACGATCTTCCGGCCCAGGTCAGAGCCGAAGAAGGCGATCACCGCCTCCATGTCGTCGGGTCGGTCGGACATCCGGGCCCGCAGCGCGTCGATGAATGCGGATTGCAGCCGGTCAGCGTCGTAGATGCCCGAAACCTCGGCCGTCCAGTCCGCACCGCCGCCCGAAGGGAACATGTCGGCCTGCAGCTCTGCGCCGTGCGAAATTCCCTCGTCGCGTAGGACCTGGAAAAGATCGCCCAGCCGCATCACCTCGGCCAGCTGGTCCACCGAGACCTCGGTGACGGGATCGGGCACCGGCGTTTGCGCCAGCACCGGCTGACCCAGGGCCAGAAACACAGCAAGAGCGACACGAGAAACCAGCATGGGCGGACCCTTCCGACGGTGTGACGTCCGAGAGCTAGTGCCTCCCGCACCGCTTGCCAAGCCGAAGCTCCGCAACTGGCCGTGATCAAGCGACCCGGACCGCACGGAATTCTGCCGATTGCCCCTTGCGCATCGCCAGAGGCCC
>PNNE01000228.1 GCA_013824055.1 Rhodobacter sp.
GTCGGCGATTTGCCTGGTAAAGCGCGGAGAGCAATTTTCCCAGCTTACGGCGACGCAACGCAATCTTGCGGCTCACACCATTCCAGACATACGCATCCTGTCCGGTCTGCCGCAGCCGGTGGGCCAGTGTGTGAAGTACGATGGAGCCGCCGCTGTTCTCGTCGAAGTCACCGGCCCAGATTACGATGGGCAAACCAACTTTGCCGGCACTTTCAATTGGACTCATACATAATCCCCGCGGCTGAGGCCATACTTGGCCATCTTCTCGTTCAGGGTCCGGCGCGGCAGGCACAGCTCTTCCATGACCGCCACGATCGACCCCTTGTGCCGCCGCATCGTGTTGTCGATCAGCATCCGCTCGAAGGCCTCGACATAGTCCTTCAGGGGCTTGCCTTCCGTGGTCAGCGCCGGCCCCGAGGCCTCGTTCTCGGCCATCAGCAGCGACGCAATCGACCCCGACCCGCGCCGGTTCTGCAAGACCGCGCGTTCGGCGATGTTGACCAGTTGCCGCACGTTCCCCGGCCAGGGCGCCTGCAGCAGCTGCGCCGCTTCCTGGGCCGTCACCTGCGGCGCGTCGCAGCCGTATTCCTCGGCGAACTGCTCGCTGAGGCGGGTAAAGAGCTGCAGGATATCCTCGCCCCGCGTCCGCAAGGGCGGCAGCAGGATCGTCATCGCCCCCAGCCGGTAGAACAGATCGGGCCGCAAGGTCTGCTCCAGGGTCGTGTCCGGGGCGTGGCTGTTGCAGATCGCGATGATCCGGGTTTCCGGCGGCATGCCCTGGTCGTTGATGAAGGTCAGCAGCCGCGCCTGCATCGCGCTCGGCATCGCCTCGATGTCCTCAAGACACAGGGTCCCGCCGCGCGCGTCTTCGACCAGCGGCAGCGCGCCATCCTCGGCCGGGCCGAAGAGCCGGGCGGCCAGCTTGTCCTCGGACCAGGCCGCGCAAGAGATCGCCACGAACTTCTTCGACGCCCGCGGCCCGACCGCGTGCAGCGCATGTGCGACCAGCGTCTTGCCGGTCCCCGTCTCGCCGTCGATCAGCACGTGGCTGTCGGCCTGGCCGAGGTCCAGGATATCCTCGCGCAGCCGCTCCATCGCCGGGCTGGTGCCGATCAGCTTCTTGATGATGGTCGATCCGTCCGACAGCTCCTTGCGCAGCGCCCGATTGTCCAGCGTCATCCGCCGCGCCTGGGTCGCGCGCTTGGCAAGTTCGGTCATCCGGTCCGGGTTGAACGGCTTTTCCAGAAAGTCGAAGGCCCCGACGCGCATCGCCTCGACCGCCATCGGCACATCGCCGTGACCGGTGATCATGATCACGGGCAAGCCGCTGTCCTGCCCCATCAGCCGCTTCAGGAAGGCCATCCCGTCCATCCCCGGCATCTTGATGTCGCTGACCACGACGCCCTGGAAATCCGGGCCGATGACCTTCAGCGCCTCTTCGGCACTGGCATAGGTCTCGGTATCGAACCCCGACAGCGCCAGCCACTGGCTGATCGACTGCCGCATGTCCGCTTCGTCATCGACGATCGCGACTTTCATTGCCCGGGCCATGTGGACCTCTTCATTCTGCTGCTTCCTGTTTGTGGCCAAGGATCGGCAACTGCATCTCGAAAACCGCGCCGCCCCCTTCGCCGTTCCGTGCGGTCAGACGACCGCCCAGATCGGTGACGATGCCCGACGAGATCGCAAGGCCAAGCCCGACGCCCTCTCCGGGTTTCTTCGTGGTGTAGAAGGGTTCGAACAGGTTTTCGAGATCGGTGATCCCGTGGCCATTGTCGCGCACCGAAAGGGTCGCGGTTTCGCCCGCCGACAGAAGAATGTCGATCTGCGGGTCCTTGGTGTCCTTTGTGGCGTCCAGCGCATTGCGCAGCAGGTTGATGATCACCTGCTCCAGCCGCAGCCGGTCGGCCATGACCATCACGGCTTGCCGCGGCATGCCCCGGCTGATCTTCACGACGCGGGCCTTGAGCTGCGGCTCCATCATCGCCAGGGCCGAAGAGACGCAGGCGCGAAGATCAACCTCTTCAAAGGCTTCGCCACCTTTCCTCGCGTAGGACTTCAACTGGCGCGTGATCGCGCCCATCCGCTCGATCAGGTCGTCGACGCGCTGGAAGGACGACAGCGCCTCATCCAGGCGCTTCCTTTGCAAGAGCAGCCGCGCACCGGCCAGATAGGTCTTCATCGCGGCGAGGGGCTGGTTCAGCTCGTGGCTCACCGCCGCCGACATCTCGCCCAGAGCCGCCAGCTTCGACGATTGCGCCAGCGTGAGTTCCGCGACCTCCAGGTCCTTCTTCACCTTCTCGCGTTCCGCAATCGCCCGTTGCAGCCGCGCGTTCAACAGCCGCAGTTCCGCCGATTCCCGCTGGAACGAGACCGACCGCGACCAGGCCCGGCGCGAGAGCAGATAGAAGGTGAAGGCCATCAGGATGGCAAAGCCCATGATCTCCAGCGCGAGGATCCCGTTCACCTGCTCACGGACCGACCCGTAGGCGGTGAAGGTCGCGATCTTCCAGCCGCGGAAGGGAATGCGGGCCTCGGTGCTCATCACCGCCTCGCCCCGGACATAGGCATCCGGCGGCTCTTGCGCCCATTCGGCTGTGGCCTGCAGCGCCCGCGCGATTGCCGAGGGCGGATCGCGCAGCGCAAGCGCCTCTTCCCTTGGCAGTCCACGCCACCGTGGCTCGGTCGACAGGATGACGATGCCCTCGCTGTCGGTGACCATGATGGCATCCTGCAACCCGGCCCAGGCGCGTTCGTATTTCATCAGGTCGACCGAGACGATGATGACCCCCATCAGCTTCGACTCGGCCAGCACCGCGCGGGAATAGACGAAGTCGAAGCCGCCCGCGTCCCGCCTGACCGGCGTGAAGACCGTCTCTTTCGCGCGCTGTGCGTCCACGAAATAGGTCTCGTTCCGGTGGCTTGTTCCCAGCACATTGCGGTTCGTGGCGGCGACAACGCGGCCATCGGCGTCGACCAGCCGGATCGAGGCCACGCCAAGCTGGCCTTGCAGCGAGATCAGCTTTGCCGAGGTGCTGGAAAAATTGCCGTCCTTCAGCGCCGTGATCAGGTCGGGGTCGCCAGCCAGAAGCAGCGGCACCACCGAGGTCCGCTGCAGCTCTGCCATCAGGTTCCCGGTGTAAAGCGCCAGCCGCACTTCGGCCCGGCTGCGGGTATCGGCGGTGTAGCGGTCGGTCAGCAGGCGGTTCGACACCAGCACCACGACGACCGCAAGGATCACCAGCAGGACCACAGCCAGCTTCGCGCGCCAGGGCAGGCCTGGTGTCGTGGTCGGATCATCGCTGAGGTCGCTGGCGCTCATGGCCGCAGAGTAGGGCCGCGCCGGGGTGGTCTCAAGCCGAAGGGCTTCAGGCCAGCGCCATCCCGCGCATGAGCGAGGCAAAGAGACCCTTGCCGTCCGCCGACCCCAGCGCCGCCTCGGTCGCGCGTTCGGGATGCGGCATCATCCCCAGAACACGGCGGTTTTCCGACAGCACACCCGCGATGTCGGCCATGCTGCCGTTGGGGTTCTGGCCATAGGTAAAGGCGATCCGGTCCTCGGCCCTGAGCCGCGCCAGGCCTGGTTCGTCGATGGTATAGTTGCCGTCATGGTGGGCGATCGGAATACGGATCTCTTGCCCGGGCCGGTAGGCGCTGGTGAAGTCGGATTGCGTCGTGGCGACCTTCAGGCTCACGGTGCGGCAGACGAACCTGAGCGTGGCGTTGCGCATCAGGACACCCGGCAGCAGGCCCATTTCGGTGATGACCTGAAACCCGTTGCAGATGCCCAGGACGTAGCCGCCCTTCTGCGCATGCGCCCGGATCGCGGCGCTGATCGGCGATTGCGCCGCAATGGCACCGCAACGCAGGTAGTCGCCAAAGCTGAACCCGCCGGGGATGCCGACGACATCCACGCCCGGGGGCAGTGCGGTGTCCTTGTGCCAGACCCGTTCGACCTGGAACCCCGCCGCTTCGAAGGCGACGGCAAGGTCGCGGTCGCAGTTCGAACCTGGAAAGGTGACGACGGCGGCTTTCATCGGGGCGACTCCTCTTCGGGGACTGCGCGCGTGATAGCGGACTGCGGGGGAAAGGGCCAGTGCTTGCACCACGCCTTGCAGACGTTACGCTGGCGGGATGCTGACCGATTCCGCCCTTGCGGCGCTTCGCGCAATCCTCAGAGCCCGGGTCTCGGTCGCCGCCGCCACCCTGTCCGAACATGCGCAGGGCGAAAGCCTGGTCGCGGGCGGGCGGCCCGACGCCGTGGTCTTCCCCCGCGCGACCGCCGAAGTCGCGGCGCTGGCCGCCTGGTCAACGGCCCATGCCGTTCCCCTTGTCGGTTGGGGCGAGGGCGTGGCCTTCCAGCGAGGTGCCTGCGCCCCGAGGACCGTCTGGTTCGGGTGGAGCTTGGCAAGCTCGGCCTGATGGCGGCCGAGCATGGCGCAGGCTGGCAGGTCATGGGCGCGCTCAAGGCTGCACTTGACCCGCTTGGCCTGATGAATCCCGACAAGGTCGTCCCTGGTCAGCCCTGATCACAGATCAAAGCTGGACCGGCGGAACAGGCCGTTCTCGACTTCGCGCTGGCGGCGTTCCAGGTCGATCCGCGACAGCGAGGCGTTCAGATAGGCGCGCTCAAGATCGGCGATCCGGGGGAAGGCGCTGCCGTTGATCAAGGATTTGAACAGGTTGAGCATGATGATGTCCTTTCTTCTTTCCATGAAGATAGGACGCTGCGGCGCAGCATTGTAGGGTCAAGGATGATGTGCCGCCATGCGCCGGACGCATGGGTCGTCACACGTCTGCCAAAGCAGCGGGCAAAGAGGTCAGCCCTGCAGCAAGGCGCGCGCGGCCGCCCGGGCGGCTTCGGTCACGGTATCGCCCGCCAGCATCCGGGCGATCTCTTCGACCCGCTCATCGGCCCCAAGGCCAGTGACCGTGGACAGCGTCTGCCCCTTTGCCACCCGCTTTTCCACCCGCCAATGCCGCGCGCCGAAGGCCGCCACCTGCGGCGAGTGCGTGACGACCAGCACCTGCGCGCCCTCGGCCAGGGCCTTCAGCCGGCGCCCCACCGCGTCCGCCGTCGCCCCGCCGACGCCCCGGTCGATCTCGTCGAAGATCAGAGTCAGGCCCGGACTGTCGCCGGTCAGGCAGACCTTCAGCGCCAGGAGGAACCGCGACAGCTCGCCGCCCGAGGCGATCCGGTTCAGCGGCCCCGCGGGCGCTCCGGGGTTGGTCGCCACGGTGAAGGTCACCGCATCCACCCCCTCCGGCCCGGACTCGCCCGCCGTCACTTCCGTCGCAAAGACCGCGCGCTCCATCTTCAAGGGCGCGAGTTCGGCCGCCATCGCCGCATCCAGCCGCTTCGCCGCCAGGGCGCGCGCCTTCGTCACCCGCGCCGCTTCGGCCGCATAGGCCGCCTCGGCCTCGGCCACGGCCTTTCCCAGCCTTGCCAGCCCCGCAGACCCGCCGTCGATCGCCGCCAGCCGCGCCCGCAGCCCGTCCGCGAAGCCGCCCAGATCGTCGGCCAGCACCCCGTGCTTGCGCGCCAGCGCCCGGATCGCGAACAGCCGCTCCTCGACCCGCTCCAGCTCACTGGGATCGAAGTCCAGCGCCTCCAGCGCGCGTTCGACCCCGGCCTGCGCCTCGCCCAGCTCGATCAGCGCGCGGTTCAGCGCGTCCATCGGGCCGTCAAGCCGCCCCTCGGCCTTTTCCGCCGCGCCATCCAGCCAGCGCAGCGCATCGCGCATCCGACCCTCGGCACCCTCGTCCGACAGTGCGATCAGCGCCTTCGCCACATCCTCGCGGATGCGCCCTGCCCCCTGCATCAGCCGACGCCGCGCGTCCAGCGCCTCATCCTCGCCCGGCAAGGGGTTCAGCTTGTCCAGCTCGGCCACCGCATGGCGCAGAAACTCTTCCTCGGCCGCCGCCCGGGCCAGGGCCGCTTCCGCCTCGGCCAGACGCGCCCGCGCCTCGCGCTGTGCCGCCCAGGCCGCGCGCAAGCCGGCAAGGTCCAGCCCCGCAAAGGCATCCAGCAGCGCCCGATGACCCCGAGGGTTCAACAAGCCCCGGTCGTCATGCTGGCCATGCAACTCCACCAGAGTATCCGACAGGTCCCGCAACACCTCGCCACTGACGCGACGGTCGTTGACGAAGGCCGTCTTGCGCCCGTCCGCGACATTGACCCGGCGCAGGATCAGCTCGTCCTCCGCCTCGATCCCCGCTTCCGTCAGGACCGACCGCGCGGCGTGACCGGGGGCCAGGTCGAAGACCGCCGTCACCTCGCCCTGCGCGGCCCCCTGGCGCACCAGTTCCGCCCGCCCACGCCAGCCCAGCACGAAGCCAAGCGCATCCAGCAGGATCGACTTGCCCGCCCCCGTCTCGCCGGTCAGCACGTTGAGGCCCGGCTCAAGCTCCAGGCTCAGCCGGTCGATGATCAACACATCGCGGATATCGAGGCTACGCAGCATGGGGCGCACGCGCAGGGTGGGTGATGCCACCCACCATCCCTACAACCACTCGCCCTTTACCATCTGGCGATAGATCGTGCGCAGCCAGCCTTCGCCCCTGGCCTCGGGCGACAGGCCCTTGCCCTTCAGCAGGCGGAACGTGTCGTCGTAGAAGGGCGAGGCCTGGTAGTTGTAGCCCAGGATCGCACCCGCCGTCTGCGCCTCGTCCGTCAGACCCAGCGCCAGGTAGGATTCCACCAGACGGTGCAGCGCCTCGGCGGTGTGGGTGGTGGTCTGGAAGTCGGCGACCACGACGCGGAAGCGGTTGATCGCCGCCGCAAAATGCCCGCGCTTCAGGTAAAAGCGCCCGACCTCCATCTCCTTCGCCGCCAGCTGGTCGAAGGCCAGGTCGAACTTCAGGATCGCAGAGCGCGCAAATTCGCTGTCGGGATAGGTCTCGATCACATCGCGCATGCCCGAAAGCGCCTGGAAGGTGATGCCCTGGTCGCGGCCCACATCGTCGATCTGGTCGTAGTAGGACAAGGCCATCAGATACAGGGCATAGGGCGCGTCTTCGTCGCCCGGATAGAAGTCCAGGTAGCGCTGCGCCGCATCGCGGGCTTCGGGGTATTCCTTGGCCTTGTGATGGGTGAAGGCCTGCATGATCAGGGCGCGCTTGGCGAATTCCGTATAGGGATACAGCCGCTCGACTTCCTGGAAGTAGATCAGCGCGTCCTTGGGCCGGTTGCCGGTCTCAAGCTCCAGCTCGCCCTTCTTGAAGATTTCTTCGGCGGTATAGCTGTCAAGCGCCCGCTCGTTCGATGCCGAGCCGGCACAGCCAGCCAGCGTGAACGCAAGAAGCGCCGCCTGAAGAAACCCTGCGCCGGGCTGTCTGCCTGACATGCTTTGCCTATCCAACCTGCAGCCCGGGCGGTTTGCCGCACCCTCGGCTCGTCTCGTTGTGCCCGTCCTAGCACAGAAAAATCCGGGGCGCAAAACGCCTTTCGTGACTTTTCAGGGTCCTGTGATCTGGCCGCTTCTCTTAGCCGCGCGTGGGAAGATCGCCGGCATGGACACCCACACCCGGCAGCTTGCCCAAAGTCCGGGGGCCGCAATCGACGATCTCGAAGGCGGTCGGATCGGCGAACAGCGCGCGAAGCAGCCGGTTGGTCAGCGCATGGCCCGCGCGTTCCCCGACATAGCGGCCCAGAATCGGGCCGCCGGCCAGCGCCAGATCGCCCACCGCGTCCAGCATCTTGTGGCGCACGGGTTCATCCGCGTGCCGCAGCCCGCCCGGCGAGAGCACCCGGTCGCCATCGAAGACAACCGCGTTTTCCAGCGAGCCGCCCAGAGCAAGACCCCTGGCCCGCATCGCGTCGACATCCGCCTGGCGGCAGAAGGTGCGGCTGTCAGACAGCTCGCGCACGAAGGCACCGTTGGCCATGTTCAACTGCCGCGACTGCACCCCGATCGCCCGGTCGGCAAAGTCGATGCGGAAGTCGATCTCCAGCATCTCGGCCGGCTCCAGCCGCGCCACGGCAGCCCCGTCGCGCACCTCGACCGGTTTCAGCACCCGCACGGCCCGCACCGGAAGGCCCTGTTCTTCCAGGCCCGCCGCCAGAAAACCCTGGATGAAGGGAACCGCCGAGCCATCGAGGATCGGCACTTCCGGCCCGTCGATCTCGATCAGGGCATTGTGGATGGCAAAGCCTGCAAGGGCGGCCATGACATGCTCGATGGTGGACACCGACACGCCATCGGCGTTCTCGATCACCGTGCACAGCCGCGAAGGCGTCACGGCATCCCAGCGCGCAGGGACCATCGCGTCCAGATCGGCAACGTCGGTGCGGCGGAACCAGACCCCATGATCGGCCGGCGCCGGGCGCACGACCATCCGCACCGATGCGCCGCCATGCAGTCCCACACCAGTGAAGGTGGCTGAAGATTTCAGAGTATTCTGCACGTCTCGCTCAACCTCATGTGGACCGGGTTCAAGGCCCGCTCCGATTGCATCCTAGTTATTCGTTGGGAGTTTGAAGCTCAACTCACGCTTTGTGACGGTATGTGACAGGTTTGAAACGTGGCACAAGGCATTGACACAAAAAGAAAAGGCCCGGTTTCCCGGACCTTTCCGACAGGTTGATACCGCGTTCTTTTCAGTTCGCCTGGCGGCGCAGGAAGGCAGGAATCTCGATCCGGTCCTGGTCCGAGCCCATGTCATGGTCGTCGTCGTAGGCCGTCACCGGGGGCTGGGTGCGGGCGGCGGGGGCGGCCTGGTTCGCCTCCAGGTGGCCCGCCATCCGGTTGATCAGCGAGCCGATGCCGAAGCGCGGCTTGGCACCTGGCGCGGCGGCCGACGCGGGCATGGCGGCCGCAACCGGGGCCGGGGCCGGACGTGCCAGCTTGGCCGGAGCGGCGGCACCCGGACGGCTGACCGCGGCCTGCAGCCGGGCAAGCGCCTCGGGCGTGGGTTGACCGGCGACGCGCGGACGCGGCGCCACGAATTCCGAGGCATCCGCCTCGATCGCGGCGGGGGTCGAGCGCACCAGCGTCGGCTGGGCAGCCTGCTGCGGACGATAGGCCGGGGGCGGCAGGTCGTCGGCGATCGAGAAGGTGTCGGCCTCCATGTCGGCCTTCGAGGCGGCCGCGTCGAACGCGGCATCCGCCAGGGATTCGACCTCTTGCTGGAAGGGCGCGCGCTCTTGCATCACCGGGGCAGGAGCGGGGGTGTGGACAGGAGCCGCCGCGCGGGCAGCTTCGCGCGCGACCTCGCGGGGCGCTTCGGAGTTCAGCGTCAGCGGCGCGCCCATCGAGCGGCGGGCCACCGGGGTATCGGCCTTGTTCGCCGCCGAGGCATCGATGCCGGTCGCAACGACCGACACACGGATGCGGCCTTCCATCGCGGTGTCCAGAGTCGAGCCGACGATGATGTTCGCCTCGGGGTCCACCTTCTCGCGGATGATGTTGGCGGCTTCGTCCAGTTCGAACAGGGTCAGGTCATGCCCGCCGGTGATGTTGATCAGCACGCCCTTGGCGCCGTTCAGGCTGATCTCGTCCAGCAGCGGGTTCGCGATCGCCTTTTCGGCGGCCTGCACGGCGCGGTCGTCGCCCTGCGCTTCGCCGGTGCCCATCATCGCCTTGCCCATCTCGTCCATGACGGCGCGGACATCGGCGAAATCAAGGTTGATCAGGCCGGGACGCACCATCAGGTCGGTGACACCCTTGACGCCCTGATACAGCACGTCGTCGGCCATCGCGAAGGCCTCGGTAAAGGTCGTGCGCTCGTTCGCAAGGCGGAACAGGTTCTGGTTCGGAATGATGATCAGCGTGTCGACGACCTTCTGCAGGGCCTCGATGCCCTCTTCGGCCTGGCGCATCCGCTTGCCGCCCTCGAACTGGAAGGGCTTGGTGACGACGCCGACGGTCAGCACCCCCAGTTCGCGCGCGGCCTGCGCGATGATCGGAGCCGCGCCCGTTCCGGTGCCGCCCCCCATCCCGGCGGTGATGAAGCACATATGCGCCCCGGCCAGGTGGTCGACGATTTCTTCGATCGTCTCTTCCGCCGCAGCGGCCCCCACCGTCGGCCGGGCCCCTGCCCCAAGTCCTTCCGTCGCCTTGACACCCATCTGGATGCGCGCGCCCGCCCGGCTTTGCTGCAGGGCCTGCGCGTCGGTGTTGGCCACGACGAATTCGACGCCTTCCAGCATCTTGTCGATCATGTTGTTCACCGCGTTGCCGCCCGCGCCGCCGACACCGAAGACGGTGATGCGCGGCTTCAGCTCTTCACGTTCGGAAGTCATCGTCAAATTGAGTGCCATGGGTTCGCCTGTCCCTTTGTCCGCCGCCTGATTACCGGTCCTTTCCGCTGCTAAACCCCGCGGAAGGCCGACTTATCCCCGATTCTATCCACAACGCTTGCAAAGGTCACGCAAAAACTCGTGCAACACCACGAAATCTGGGGGTCAAAGCCCAGACTTAAGCGGTATTTCGCCCTTTGCCCGTTGATATTGTGGTCACCAATTATCCTTGAACCATTTGACGGCCCGCCGCAGCGAGCGTGCCGGGTAGCGTTCGGCCGGAATCTCGAAATCCCACCATTCGTCCTGCGGGTGGGCGGCGAAAAGACACAGGCCCACGGCCGAGGCGAAGGCCGCTCCCGTTGCGGCTTGCGGCAGGCCCTGGACCCGCAGCGGACGGCCCAGGCGCACCCGCTGCCCCAGGATGCGGGTCGCGATGCCGTCAAGGCCCGGGATCTGGCTGCCCCCGCCGGTCAGCACGATCTGCTGGCTTGGCAGCGTGTCGAAGCCCGCGGCGTCCAGCGTGGCGCGGACTTCCTCCAGGATCTCTTCGACGCGCGGGCGCATGATGCCGATCAGTTCGGTCCGGCTGATCTGGCGGCGGTCCTTTTCCCAGTCACCCGTGTCACCACCGATGTCGATCATCTCGCGGTCGTCCATCCCGGTCGCATAAAGCCCGCCGTGGCGGGTCTTGATCTTTTCGGCGGTGGCCAGCGGGATCTGCAACCCCTTGGAGATGTCCGAGGTCACGTGGTCCCCGCCCATCCGCACCGAATCCGCATAGATCATGTGCTTTTTCATGAAGATCGAGATGCCGGTCGCCCCGCCGCCCATGTCGATGCAGGCCGCGCCCAGCTCCTGCTCGTCCTCGACCAGCGACGAGATCGCCGAGACATAGGCCGAGGACGCGATCCCGGCCAGTTCCAGATCGCACCGCTTGATGCAGTACAGCAGGTTCTGCACCACGTCGCCGCCCACCGACAGCAGGTGCATGTCCACGGCCAGCCGGTGCCCGATCTGCCCGCGCGGGTCGCCCAGTCCGCTGCGATGGTCCAGCGCAAAGTTCACCGGCTGGGCATGCAGCACCTCGCGGCCCGGCCCCAGGTCCGGCACGTCGCAGGACGCCAGCACGCGGCTCACGTCCTGTTCGGTGACAACGCTGTCCTGCAGGTCCAGCTCGCCCGCCAGCCCGTAGCTGCGCGGCTCGGCCCCCGAGAAACAGGCGATCACATGATCGACCCGCACATTCGCCATCTTCTGCGCCGCCTGGACGGC
>PNNE01000142.1 GCA_013824055.1 Rhodobacter sp.
TAGCTATTTCGAGGCCCCGACCACGATGATCCAGTGCAGCTTGTTGTCCGGAGCCGGGCTGACCGCGATGCCGACGCCGACTTCGCGCGCCTTGCGCAGCAGGATGTTGTCCTTGTGCTTGGGCGAGTTCATCCACCACTGGACGGCACGCGTCCCGGAGGCAAAGCCGCGTCCGGTATTCTCGGCGGCGGTGCGGAAGGCGTAGCCGGCCTTGCGCAGCCGGGTCTTCAGCGTGCCCCCGTCCGACGAGGTGTGGCTGATCGACTTGCGCCTTGCGTTGTCGCAGGCATGGCCCTGTGCGGCCTTGTCCAGCTTGGCCGACAGCGCCAGTGCGGGCAAGCCGCGTGCCTGGCGTTCGGCGTTCAGATTGCTCAACAGCTCCTGCTGCATCGCGCTGGCATTGGTCGGAACCGTGCAGCCGGCCTGGGCCGCGGCGGAAAGGCACAGAAAGGCAGCGGTGGCAGCGGCCGCAACGGTCGAGAAAGTCGGCATGTCTGGTCCCCGGTCAGTGGCACCTTTGCAGTTTCAGGATCAGTTGGGCCAGATTCGGGCAGAATGTGGCGCAAACCAAGAAATACGCGAGAAAGCTGCCCTCGGTCACTCAACCCTGGGCCATGTGAGCGGAGTGTTGCTGTGCACCGGCGCAAACGTGAGAACTGTTGCAGCCGGTTCGTGGCATGGTGCGACGCGGCTGGAGGATGGCATGCTTGATGGAATGATCCGCGAAGTGATCGACGCGCCGCTTGATCGGGGCGGACGCTGGCTTGCGGCGCGAGGAGCCTCGGCGGATGCGGTCACCCTTGTCGGTCTGGCGCTGGGGCTGACGGGGGCCGCGCTGGTGGCCTTGGGCTTCAGCGGGCTGATCGTGGCCCTGCTGGTGCTGGCCAGCCGTCTGGCCGATGGGCTTGACGGGGCGGTGGCCCGGGCGCGGGGCAAGTCCGATTTCGGGGGCTATCTCGACATCGTCTGCGATTTTGCCTTCTACGGGGCCATTCCCTTGGGCTTCGTGCTGCTCGATCCAGCTTCGAACGGGGCTGCGGGGGCCTTTCTGCTGGCGGCCTTCTATGTCAACGGCGCGACCTTCCTGGGCTATGCGATCCTTGCCGCCAAGCGCGGGATGGAGACCCGGTCGCGGGGCGAGAAGTCGCTCTATTTCACCGCCGGCCTGCTGGAAGGGACCGAGACGATCCTGTTCTTCCTGCTGATCGTGCTCTTCCCGCAGCTCTTCGTCCCCGCGGCCTGGATCTTTGGCGCGCTTTGCCTGGTCACCGCGGCCGCGCGCGTGGCGCTGGCCGTGCGGACCTTCCGTTAGCCCATCACGGCCTCGCGAAAGCGGAAAAAGCCATGCGTGGCATGGGGCCAGGCCCGCCGGTTCAGCGCGGCCTGCACGCCCTTGCAGCAGGCTCCCCAGATGCCGGGCCGCAGTTCCAGCCACCCCTTCCAGTAGGTGCGCCACCAGACCTCGGCCAGGAACTTTTCGGCCCCGCGCGGATGGGCGCGCAAGGTGGCGTCGATCACCTCGGCCTCGGTCAGCAGCCGGTGCCGCAGCCAGGGCGACAGGGTCGAGACATGCGGGTGCCCCGCCAGGTCCAGATTGCGCAGCGCCGCATAGTCGCGCCCCGCGCGCGGCATAAAGGCGGTCAGGCGGTCAAGACCGGCCAGGCGGGACGCTGTGAACATCTGTCGGGGTCTAGCCCGTCCCGCCAGCGTTTCAAGCCTGCATCACCGCTTTGGCAATTCGCCTTGACCCGCCCTTGCAGCCCCCGTGTCACCCAACTAAGACTCTGGCAATACATTCGACGATATTCCTCGGAAAAGACAGAAGAGGCAGGCACCGATGCGCGATCCCGTTGAGCACTACATGAACACGCTCGTCCCCATGGTCGTCGAACAGACCAGCCGCGGGGAACGCGCCTACGACATCTTCAGCCGCCTTCTGAAGGAACGGATCATCTTCCTGGGCGGTCCGGTGCACGACGGCATGTCCAGCCTGATCTGCGCGCAGCTTCTGTTCCTGGAATCGGAAAACCCGTCCAAGGAAATCAGCATGTACATCAACAGCCCCGGCGGCGTGGTGACCGCGGGCCTGTCGATCTATGACACGATGCAGTACATCCGCCCGAAGATTTCGACGCTGGTGATCGGGCAGGCGGCCTCGATGGGCTCGCTGCTGCTGACGGCGGGCGAAAAGGGCATGCGCTTCAGTCTGCCGAACAGCCGGATCATGGTCCACCAGCCCTCGGGCGGCTACCAGGGCCAGGCGACCGACATCATGATCCACGCGCAAGAGACGCTGAAGCTGAAGCGCCGCCTGAACGAGATCTATGTCAAGCACACCGGCAACGACTATGACACCGTGGAAGCCGCGCTTGAACGCGACAACTTCATGTCGGCCGAGGATGCCAAGGCCTGGGGTCTGATCGACCAGATCCTGGAAAGCCGCGGAAAGGCCGACGATACGTCGAAGTGACGCCCCATTCCCGTCGGATGGTCCGGCGGGTTTTTCGGATTGTGGTGCCTTGGGGGTTGGCCTAAACTTCCACCAAGGCACCGGCCCCGCGAACCGGGGACAAGCTTAGAGGACTGCGGATGGCGAACAACACCGGCGGCGACAGCAAGAACACTCTCTACTGCTCGTTCTGCGGCAAGAGCCAGCATGAGGTGCGCAAGCTGATCGCGGGTCCCACGGTCTTCATCTGCGACGAATGCGTCGAGCTTTGCATGGACATCATCCGCGAGGAGACGAAGACCACGGGTCTGAAATCCTCGGACGGGGTGCCGACCCCGCGCGATATCTGCAAGGTGCTGGACGATTACGTGATCGGCCAGATCCACGCCAAGCGCGTGCTGTCGGTGGCGGTGCACAACCACTACAAGCGGCTGAACCATTCGTCGAAGACCGACATCGAGCTGTCGAAGTCCAACATCCTGCTGATCGGCCCGACCGGGTGCGGCAAGACGCTGCTGGCCCAGACGCTGGCGCGCATCCTGGACGTGCCCTTCACGATGGCCGATGCAACCACGCTGACCGAGGCCGGCTATGTCGGCGAGGATGTCGAGAACATCATCCTCAAGCTCTTGCAGGCGTCGGAATACAACGTCGAACGGGCGCAGCGCGGGATCGTGTACATCGACGAGGTGGACAAGATCACCCGCAAGTCGGACAACCCCAGCATCACCCGCGACGTCAGCGGGGAAGGGGTGCAGCAGGCCCTGCTGAAGATCATGGAAGGCACCGTCGCCAGCGTCCCGCCGCAGGGCGGCCGCAAGCATCCGCAGCAGGAATTCCTGCAGGTGGATACGACGAACATCCTCTTCATCTGCGGCGGCGCCTTCGCGGGTCTGGAAAAGATCATCGCGCAACGCAACAAGGGCTCCGGCATCGGCTTCGGCGCCGATGTGAAGGGCCCCGAGGAACGCGGCGTGGGCGAGCTGTTCAAGGAGCTGGAACCTGAGGATCTGCTCAAGTTCGGCCTGATCCCGGAATTCGTCGGTCGCCTTCCGGTGATCGCCACCCTGACCGACCTGGACGAGGCCGCCCTGGTCACGATCCTGACCGAACCGAAGAACGCGCTGGTCAAGCAGTACCAGCGCCTGTTCGAGATCGAGGGGGTCAAGCTGACCTTCACCCCCGACGCGCTGATCGCGATCGCCAAGCGCGCGATCAAGCGCAAGACCGGGGCACGCGGCCTGCGCTCGATCATGGAGGACATCCTTCTGGACACCATGTTCGAACTGCCGGGCCTGGATTCGGTCGAGGAGGTTGTCGTCAAGGACGAGGCCGTGAACAACGGCGCCAAGCCGATTCTCGTCTACACCGAGAGCAAGAAGAAAGAGCCGGTCAAGGCTTGAGGTTCCGGCACAACGGACCTACGGCGGGCCCTGCGCCCGCCTTTTCCATTCGGGCGGGATTGGCCGGTACGGTGTCGCGGCCTGGCGCTTGACCCTAGACCTCGGTCCGGCTTTCCGCCATATGGGGGAGGACGAACCTGGAGGCCGCCCATGTATTTCCTCAAACGCCTGCTGACCTGGTGGAACAGCCAGACCATCGGCACTCAGCTGTTCACCGCCCGCAAGGGTGTGCGCGTGGGCGAGGATGACGCGGGCAACATCTTCTACCAGACCGCCGACGCCAAGCGGCGCTGGGTGATCTACAATGGTGACATGGAGGCTTCGCGCGTGTCGCCCGACTGGCACGGCTGGCTGCACTACACCTGGGACGAGCCGCCGACCAAGCAGCCCCTGAAGCACAAGGCCTGGGAAAAGCCGCACCAGGAGAATCTGACCGGCACGGAAGCCGCCTATGCTCCGCCCGGCTCGATCCGCCGCGTGGAACCCGTCGCGCGCCGCGACTACGAGGCCTGGCAGCCCGAGTGATGGCTTACGAACGCGCAGAAATCCTGGCCGGGGCGGCGGTTCTGGCGGTGGCAGTCGGCTTCACGCTTTACGCCGTGCAAGGGGCGGGCGTGATCAGTCAGCCGTCCGGCTATCCGCTGACCGCAAGCTTCCGCTCGGTCGAAGGCGTCAGCGTCGGCACCGATGTGCGGCTGGCCGGAGTCAAGGTCGGCACTGTCACTGCCCTGTCGCTGAACCCCGAAACCTTCTTTGCCGACGCCACCATCTCGATGCGCAACGACGTGGCGATTCCGGTCGATTCCACGCTTCTCGTCTCGTCCGAGGGGCTTCTGGGCGGGGTCTTCGTCGAGGTGCAACCCGGCGGCGCCCTCGAGGTGCTGGAACCCGGCGGCGAGATCGAGGACACTCAGGGCGCAGTCAGCCTGATCAGCCTGCTGATGACATTCGCGGGTGGCGGCGGCGGCGGGGGCGACGCCACCGCGGACACGACGGCCACACCATGAGAGCGCTGGCCCTGATCCTGGCGCTGGCGCTGCCGGCGTCCGCGCAAGAGCAAGCCGCGCCATCCGCCGCGCCCGAGTTCACCGACTCGCAGGGGGCAAGCCTCCGCTTCCTTGACAAGCTGACCAGCGAGACCGGCGATGTCGAACTTGGCGTCGGACAGGCGGCAAAGTTCGGGCGCCTCGTCGTCCAGCTGGACAGCTGTCGCTATCCGACCGCCAACCCCGCCTCGGACGCCGAGGCGCATCTGACGATCCGGGAAGAGACGACGGACACCCAGCTTTTCGCGGGCTGGATGCTGGCCTCGTCCCCCGCGTTGTCCGCGCTGGATCACCCGCGTTACGATGTCTGGGTGCTGAACTGCGTCCTGCCGGAAGCCCCCGCCGAAGCCCCCCCCGAAACCCCGGCGACCGAGACGGGCGCAGGCGAATAACCCTGCGGATCGAAGGTCGCGGGCTGCCCCAGCGCCGCGGCAAGCCGGCGATGGTAGTCCGCCCTCGGGATTTCGATGCCGCCAAGACTTGCCAGGTGCGGCGTCAGAAACTGCGTGTCAAAGAGCCGGAACCCGCCGGCGCGCAGGCGGTGGACCGCGTAGGCCAGCGCGACCTTCGAGGCATCCGTCGCGCGGCTGAACATGCTTTCCCCGAAGAAGGCGCCGCCAAGCGTGACGCCATAGACCCCGCCGACCAGGTCCGGCCCCTTCCAGACCTCGACACTATGCGCAAGGCCAAGCCGGTGCAGCTGAAGGTAAAGCCGCTGAATCCGGTGGCTGATCCAGGTCTCGTCCCGCGCCGCACAGGCCTCGACCACGGCGTCGAAGGTGGTGTCGGTGGTGATGCGATAAGAGCCTGACCGGATGCGCTTGGCCAGGGACCGCGAGAGGTGAAAGCCGTCCAGCGGCAACACGCCACGGCGGCGCGGGTCGATCCAGTGGATTTCCGGATCGTCGCGGCCGTCCGACATCGGAAAAATGCCCATCGCATAGGCGCGCAGCAGGATGTCGGGGGTCAGGTCTTCGGTCAAAGGCTTCTCGGGCACTTACAAATTCCTTCGAAGGAATTTGCAAAAGTCTTCGAAGACTTTTGCGGTAGGGCGCCCAGCCGGGCGCCCCGTCGATCAGGCGAACTTTTCGGCCAGCCACTTTTCCAGCCAGTGGATGTTGTAGTCGCCGTTCTGGATGTCCGGTTCCGCCAGAAGCATGTGGAACAGCGGGATCGACGTGTCGATGCCGTCGATGATCAGCTCGGACAAGGCCCGCTTCAGACGCGCCAGGGCCTCGGGCCGGTCGCGGCCGTGCACGATCAGCTTGCCGATCAGGCTGTCGTAATAGGGCGGAATGCGGTAGCCGTCGTAGAGGGCGCTGTCCATCCGCACGCCCAGGCCGCCCGGCGCATGGAACTGGGTGATCCGGCCGGGGCAGGGCGAGAAGTTCGGGATCTTCTCGGCGTTGATCCGCACCTCGATGCAGTGCCCGTTGATGACCAGCTCGTCCTGGCGGAACGACAGGCCCATGCCGCTGGCGACGCGGATCTGTTCGCGCACCAGATCGACCCCGAAGATGCCCTCGGTCACCGGATGTTCGACCTGCAGGCGGGTGTTCATCTCGATGAAGTAGAAGTTGCCGTCTTCGTACAGGAACTCGATCGTGCCCGCGCCGATGTATTTCAGCTTCTTCATCGCATTGGCGCAGATCATGCCGATCTCGCTGCGCAGCTTCGGGGTGATCGCCGGGCCGGGGGCCTCTTCGAACACCTTCTGGTGGCGGCGCTGCAAGGAACAGTCGCGTTCCCCCAGATGCACCGCGTCGCCCTTGCCGTCGCCAAAGACCTGGATCTCGATGTGGCGCGGGCGCTGGAGGTATTTCTCCATATAGACTTCGTCGTTGCCGAAGGCGTTCTTCGCCTCGGACCGGGCGGTGCGGAAGGCGATCTCCAGCTCGGTCGCGTTCTGCGCAACCTTCATCCCGCGCCCGCCGCCGCCGGCGGTGGCCTTGATGATGACCGGATAGCCGATCTCTTCGGCGACGGTCTTCGCCGTCTCATAGTCCGGAACTCCGCCGTCCGAGCCGGGGACGACCGGGATGCCCAGCTCCTTGGCGGTCACTTTGGCGGTGATCTTGTCGCCCATGATGCGGATGTGTTCCGCGCTGGGTCCGATGAAGGTCAGGCCGTGGTCTTCCAGCGCCTGCGCGAAGGCGGCGTTTTCCGACAGGAAGCCATAGCCCGGATGCACGGCTTGCGCGCCGGTGATCTCGCAGGCCGAGATGATCGCGGCCTTGGACAGATAGCTTTCCGAGGACGGGGCCGGGCCGATGCAGACGGATTCGTCCGCCATGCGGACATGCATCGCGTCGGCGTCGGCGGTGGAATGCACGGCGACGGACTTGATCCCCATTTCCTGGCAGGCCCGGATCACGCGCAGCGCGATCTCACCCCGGTTGGCGATCAGGATTTTCTCGAACATGGGTCCGCCCTTATTCGATGATCATCAGGGGGGCGCCGTATTCGACCGGGTGGCCATCCTCGACCAGGATCCGCTTCACCGTGCCTGCGCGCGGGGCGGGGATGTGGTTCATCGTCTTCATCGCCTCGATGATCAGGACGGTCTGGCCTTCGACGACCTGGGCACCGATGGTCGCGAAGGGCGTGGCGCCGGGTTCGGCGGCGAGGTAGACCGTGCCGACCATCGGCGAGGTCACCGCGCCCGGATGCTGGGCGGGGTCTTCGCTGATCGCCGCGACCGCCGGGGCAGCCGCAACCGCAGCCGAGGCATGATGCGCCACCGGGGCCGGGGCGGCGGCGGCGACAGTCACCACGTTCGACTGCTTGACGACCCGGACATCCAGGCTGTCACCGACGCCATATTCGCGCTTTACCGACAGTTCGGTCAGATCGTTCTTGTTCAGAAGCTCGGCAAGCGCCGAGATGAAGGCAACGTCGGTGTCGGTGTTCTGCTTGCTCATCGGGTCCTCTGTTCTTCTCTGCCCTGGGCGCGCGCGGGTGGGCCAAAGCCCCCCGCAGTCTGGTATGCGGCGCTTATACGCGACCGGGCCGGGGCTGAAAAGCCGCGAAAGCGTTGCGGCTGCCAGCCGCAGATGCCTGAAAATCGGGCAAGCGTCAGGAAAAATGCGGGTCGGAAAATTTACCGTTTGATAAAAAAAGCGACCTGTGCCAGCCTTTCCAAAATCAAGCCCAGGGGAGGACGAGACGTCCCATGACGAACAGCCCGCTGACGCCCGGCATCGTTCCGGGTCGCCTGCCAGCCGACGCCTATTGCAGGAACTTCGCCGACCACGAGCCGCCGCTGGACCCGCACGAGGCCAGGGTCGCGGCGGACCGCTGCTACTTCTGCCATGATGCGCCCTGCATCACGGCCTGCCCGACCTCGATCGACATTCCGCTCTTCATCCGCCAGATCGGGACCGGCACGCCCGAGGCCGCTGCAAGGACGATCTGGAGCCAGAACATCCTGGGCGGCATCTGCGCCCGCGTCTGCCCGACGGAAACCCTGTGCGAAGAAGCCTGCGTGCGCGAGGCCGCCGAGGGCAAGCCGGTCGAGATCGGCCGGCTTCAGCGCTTTGCCACCGACGTCGCGATGGCCAGGGGCCTGCACCCGTTCACCCGCGCAGCCGCGACGGGCAAGCGCGTCGCGGTGGTCGGGGCGGGGCCCGCGGGCCTGGCCTGCGCCCACCGGCTGGCGATGCACGGCCATGACGTCGTGATCTTCGAACGTCGCCCCAAGGCGGGGGGCCTCAACGAATACGGCATCGCCAGCTACAAGGCGACCGGCGGCTTTGCGCAGAAAGAGGTCGACTGGCTGCTGCAGATCGGCGGGATCGAGATCCGCACCGGCATGGAACTGGGGCGCGACATCAGCCTTGACCAGCTGACCTCCGATTTCGACGCGGTCTTCCTTGGCATCGGCCTTGCGGGCGTCAACGCGCTGCGGGCAGCGGGCGAGGACCTCGCGGGCGTCCGCAACGCCGTCGACTTCATCGCCGAACTGCGCCAGGCCAGTGACGTCGCGACCCTGCCCATCGGACGCGACGTGGTGGTGATCGGCGGCGGCATGACCGCCGTGGACGCCGCCGTCCAGTCGAAGCTGCTGGGCGCCGAGAATGTCACCATCGTCTACCGTCGCGGCCGGGACAAGATGTCCGCCTCGGGTCACGAACAGGATCACGCCGCCCATGCCGGGGTGCGGATCATCCACAACGCCGCCCCGGTCCGCATCCTTGGCAACGGCAGTGCCGAAGCGGTGGAATTCGCCTATACCTCTGATGGCCCCAACGGCCTGACCCTGTCCGCCGAGACCTTCACCCTGAAGGCCGACCAGGTGTTCAAGGCCATCGGCCAGACGCTGACCGGCGCGCCCGGGACGCTGCCCGTCGCGGGCGGCAAGCTGGCTGGCCCGGCGGGCAAGGTCTGGGTCGGCGGCGACTGCGCGGCGGGCGGCGAGGATCTCACCGTCACCGCCGTCGCCGAGGGCCGCGACGCCGCCGAGGCGATGCACATCCAGCTCATGGCACTGTAATGGCTGCGCACCTCCCTTGCTTTATCCGGGGACCCGGGCCAGAAGGGGCTCCGCAAGAGGTGTCCCCTGGAAGAGTTCGCACAAAGTATCATCGCCTTCATCGAACAGAACCAGGCCTGGTTTCCGTTCATCATGGTGCTTTTCGCGGCGGCCGAGACCACGGCCTTCCTGTCGCTGCTCATCCCCTCGACACCCGTGCTGGCCGCCGTCGGCGCGCTGGCCGCGACCGGGGCGCTGTCGTTCACCGCGCTGTGGATCGGGGCCACGATCGGGGCGCTGATCGGTTCGACCTTCAGCTACTGGCTGGGTCGCCGCTACGGCGCGCACATCTTGACGATGCGGCCCTTGCGCGACCATCCGGACTGGGTGGAAAAGGCGCAAGCCAACTTCGACAAATACGGCCCGGTGACGATCTTCATCGGCCACTTCACCACGATCTTTCGCCCGGTCGTCTTTCTGATGGCCGGGATGAGCGGCATGACCCTGCCGCGCTTCATGTTCTGGAACACGCTTGGCTGCGTGGCCTGGGCCTTCATCGTGCCGAAACTCGGCCATGTCGGCGGCGATCTCATCGGCTGGATCTGGTCGCTGTTCTGACCGCCCGCCCGGCTTTCCGGCATGGTGGGCGCATCGCCCACCCTACATCCCCCGCATCACTCCCAGCGTGCCGCAAGGAGGCTTCTCATGGCTGACCTCAGCTCGAATTTCATTGGCATCAAGTCGCCGAACCCGTTCTGGCTGGCCTCGGCCCCGCCCACGGACAAGCAGTACAACGTCGAGCGTGCCTATCAGGCGGGCTGGGGCGGCGTGGTCTGGAAGACGCTTGGCGCAGAAGGTCCGCCGATCGTCAACGTCAACGGCCCGCGCTACGGCGCGATCTGGGGGGCGGACCGCCGCCTGCTGGGCCTGAACAACATCGAACTCATCACCGACCGCCCGCTTGAGGTGAACCTGCGCGAGATCAAGGAGGTCAAGCGCAAGTGGCGCGACCGCGCGCTGGTCATCAGCCTGATGGTGCCCTGCGACGAGGAGTCCTGGAAGGCGATCCTCAGCCAGATCGAGGATACCGAAGCCGACGGGGTCGAGCTGAACTTCGGCTGCCCGCATGGCATGGCCGAACGCGGCATGGGATCGGCCGTGGGCCAGGTCCCCGAGTACATCGAGATGGTCACGCGCTGGGTCAAGCAGTACTCCCGCATGCCCTGCATCGTGAAGCTGACGCCCAACGTCACCTCGATCCTGCCGCCGGCGCTGGCGGCAAACCGGGGCGGTGCGGATGCGGTCAGCCTGATCAACACGGTGAAGTCGATCACCAACGTCGACCTCGACCACTTCTCGCCCTTCCCGATGATCGACGGCAAGGGTTCGCACGGCGGCTATTGCGGCCCGGCGGTCAAGCCCATCGCGCTGAACATGGTGGCCGAGATTGCCCGGCATCAGGAAACCCGCGGGTTGCCGATCAGCGGCATCGGCGGCGTCACCACCTGGCGCGACGCGGCCGAGTTCATGGCGCTTGGCGCAGGCAACGTGCAGGTCTGCACCGCGGCAATGACCTATGGCTTCAAGATCGTGCAGGAAATGATCTCGGGCCTGTCGCAGTACCTGGACGAAAAAGAGATGGCGATGACCGACCTGGTCGGTCGCGCGGTGCCGAACTTTGTCGAGTGGCAGCACCTGAACCTGAACTATGTCACCAAGGCGCAGATCGACCAGGATCTCTGCATCTCCTGCGGGCGCTGCTATGCGGCCTGCGAGGACACCAGCCACCAGGCCATCGCCATGTCAGCGGACCGGGTGTTCACGGTGAAGGACGATGAATGTGTGGCCTGCAACCTGTGCGTCGACGTCTGCCCGGTGGACAACTGCATCACCATGCGCGAACTGCCGAAGGGCAGCGTCGACCCGCGCACCGGCAAGGTTGTCGGCGATTTTGCCGACTGGACGACGCACCCGAACAACCCGATGGCCCAGGCGGCTGAATGAGCAAGGCTGCGGTCGACCTGGCCGCAGCGCGGATCGCAGAAGCAGCCCGGCAGCAGGCCGGGCCGCTGATCGTCGCCATCGACGGGC
>PNNE01000446.1 GCA_013824055.1 Rhodobacter sp.
CACCTCGATTTTTGTCGATTTTTGCTGGCAGGTAGCGCTGGCGGCGGCTTGAGCCGCGCGTTACGCCAGCCGCTGCCCTCTGGGCGCACCTTTGGGTCGCGTTCCTGGGCTGCTGAAGTGCGGTTTTATGGCCTCGCGGCCCTATCTGCGCCTTGGTGTCAAGCCGGGCACGGGCTCAGGCGGCGCAGCTGCACAAGGCGACGCATGTTGTAGGCGAGGTTCTTCATCCCGATCTTGGCCTTGGCGCGGACCATGCCGATCGTGCGCACCAGGGTGCCGCCCATGTCGTTGGCCTGTGCGCCGAAGACATGCTCGACGCGCACGCGCACCGTGGATTTGGTCCGGTTGCTGCCCTTGGCCTGTTCGGTCAGCGGCTTGCCGCGCTTGCCCTTGCGGTGAATGTGGCTCTTGAGCTTTTGCGCGCGCAGCTTCGCCTCCGTCTCCTCGGAGCGATAGGCAGCATCCGCCCACACGCCAGAGCCGGTATTGCCCTGGATCAGCAGGTGATCCACCGCCTGGCTGTCGTGCACAGCGGCATCGGTGACATGGTAGCGCCGCACCAGCTTGTGCATCCTGTCCACGTTCACATGGTTCTTGTAGCCATAGTGTGACTTGCCGTGCTTTTTGGTCCAGCGCGCGTCAACATCCTTCTGCGACCGCTTGGCGGGCTCGACTGCCCACCCCTCCGGCGTCTCTCCCGCCTTGATCGCCTTGTTTTCATCGCGGGTGTTGTGGTTGCGCGGCACCGGAACGATGGACGCATCCAGGATCTGCCCGCCCCGCGCGATGTAGCCCTGCCGCGCCAGATGGCCGTCAAACTGCTTGAACAGCGTCTCCATCATGCCCGCCTTTGCCAGCGCCTCGCGATAGAGCCAGACCGTCTTGGCGTCGGGCACACGGTCCTCCAGCCCAAGGCCGAGAAACCGCATGAACGACAGCCGATCGCGCACCTGATACTCGATCTGGTCGTCGGACAGATTGTAGAGCGCGCTCAGCACCAGCGTCTTGAACATCAAAACCACGTCCATCGGCTTGCGCCCGGCACGCGACTTGCGCTCCGCATCCCGCTTGCGCCAGACGCGCTCAAGCGTTGGGCGAAACTCGTCCCAAGGCACCACGGCGTTGATCT
This sequence comes from Rhodobacter sp., assembly GCA_013824055.1. Classification (GTDB taxonomy): domain Bacteria; phylum Pseudomonadota; class Alphaproteobacteria; order Rhodobacterales; family Rhodobacteraceae; genus Tabrizicola. The sequence goes on from PNNE01000446.1 coordinate 1,130, forward strand.
CGACCAGAGGATCTCTCTTGCAGTCCAGGCTCGCGTATCGGTCTGAAAGATCAAAGAAACCCATCTGCGCCATCGTCAAACCCCAAGCGAAGGACCGTCAATGGCACCATACCGCCGCCCCATGGTCAGAGCAATTTTTCGAGGTGCCCTACGGAGAAATTTGAACTGAGAAAGCGAACAGCTGTTGATCGTCCATTAGAACTACACTCCCTAAGGCAACCCCAATTCAAAGGATAACGAACTCTTTGGGACCGAAAAGTGTCACATCAGTTTTGCAAAGACGCCACCGGCAACCACAACGTCCGCGTCCCGCCGGGAACTCCAGCCACTCCGCCTGCCCCAGGTACCACGCCCTTGCGCCCTCGTCCTTCGCCTGCACCAGCACCGCCGCGATGCCGATGCTCTGGGCGGCCCGCGTCATCGTAGGGTGTGCTACAGCGCACCGCTAGGGCCAATTATGGGCGCAACCTCGCTAGACTGACAATCGCGGCTCTCCATGAACGGTGCGCCGTAGCGCACCCTGCGAAGATTCGCCCCGCGCAACCCCTTGCTTCCAAACCCAAATCCCAAACCGACCACCCTGGACACCCGGAGCCCAAACCGGCCCCCACCTCACCCCAGCGGCAGGACGACCGAGAACCGGCTGCCCTCGCCCACCACGCTGTCCACCCGCAGCCAGCCGCGGTGGCGGCTCACGATGTGCTTGACGATGGCCAGCCCCAGCCCCGTCCCCCCCATCTCGCGCGACCGATGCGAATCCACGCGGTAGAACCGTTCGGTCAGCCGCGGGATGTGGATGGGGTCGATCCCCTCGCCCTGGTCGGCGACCTCCACCCGCACCGCCGGCCCCCGCACCGTTTCCTCCGCCGACAGCGTCACCCGCACCACCTGCCCCGACTTCCCGTATTTCAGCGCGTTTTCCACCAGGTTGGTGAACACCTGCACCAGCTGATCGTGATCGCCCGGCACCGTCACCGGATCGCCCGTCAGCTCCACCCGGTCGCCTTCCTTTTCGGCCATCCCGCGCAGGGATGAGATCACCCGCTCCAGAAGCCCGCGCAGTTCGACCGGCTCTTTCGGGCGCACCCGTTCCTCGGCCTCGACCCGGGACAGTTGCAACAGGTCGCGCACCAGCCGGTTCATCCGCCCGGCCTCGGTCTCCATGATCCCCAGGAACATGTCGCGGGCCTTGGGGTCGTCGCGGGCGGCGTGTTTCAGCGTCTCGATGAAGCCCATCAGCGCGGTCAGTTCGCAGCTCGTGCGAGACATTCGCCACGAAGTCCCGCCGCAGCTCGCCCGCGCGTTCCTCGGCGGTCGCGTCGCGGAAGACGCAGAGGACAAGGTCGCCCTGCGCCGAGACGGTGACCTGGAACACCGCCTCATGCCCCTCGTGGCGGTGCGTCATCCGCGCCTGCCGCAGGCCGCCCGAGCGCGCGACCGACCCGATCGCCTCCAGCACCGCCGGGGCGCGGACCGCCATCGCGGCGTGGCGGCCGACCATGCCGGTGCCGAACAGCGTCTCGGCCAGCGGGTTCAGCGCCTGGATCAGGTCGTCGCGCCGCACCAGCATCGCGGGCAGCGGCAGGCCGGCCAGCAGCCATTCAGGGTCAAGGGTGGTCATTCGCGCGACTTCTCCGCAACAATCGGGCCTCTGCCCTTGTCTTGCGCCGGAATACCAGTAAATTTCCGGTTGTATATGTAACGCGGTGCGGAACCGGCCTTTGCCCGGAACAAGGGTCTGCCCCGGCGTAAGTCCTCAAGACGACGAATTGGCGGCGCCTCACGCAGGAAGAGGTCGGGAATTGTCGCAGAAATTGAGGTGCCTGGTGATCGGCATTCCGGAAGCGCGTGCCGCCGAGGGCAGCTTGCGGCCCGGGGAGTTTGCCTCGATTCCGCTGGACGCGTTCGAAGCCCAGTTGCCGCTGCCGCCTTCGCTGGAGCTGGTGGTGACGCCGCTGTTCTGCAAGACCTTCGACGCATTGGAAATCATCGAGAAGCTGGGCGCGCAGGACTACCGCAAGACGCTGCGGGTCGTGGCGCCGAAACTGCCGAACCGGCAGATCGTGTTGCGCGAGCTGCGCAGTCATGCGGCCCGCCAGGGCATCACCATCGAACTGGTCGAGGAAGACTGAACCGTCACGCCAGGGTCAGTCCGGCGCGGAAGCGGCGGGCGTTTTGCTGGTAGCTGGTGGCCGAAGCCAGCAGCCTGGCGCGCGCTGTCTGGTCAAGCTGTCGCACAACCTTGCCGGGAGAGCCCATCACCAGCGCGCCGTCCGGGATCTCCTTGCCCTCGGTGATCAGGGCGCAGGCGCCGATCAGGCAGCCGCTGCCGATCCTGGCCCCGTTCAGGATCGTGGCGCCCATGCCGATCAGGGTGCCGTCGCCGATGGTGCAGCCGTGCAGCATGGCCTTGTGGCCGATGGTGCAGTTGGCACCGATGGTCAACGGATAGCCCATGTCGGTGTGCAGGACCGAGTTTTCCTGCACGTTCGAGCCTGCACCGACCCGGATTTCCTCGTTGTCGCCGCGGATCACGGCGCCGAACCAGACCGAGGCCTCGGCTTCGATCACGACCTTGCCGATCAGGGTGGCGCTGTCGGCCACCCAGGCCGAAGGGTCGATCTGCGGGGCGATACCGTCGAGGGCGTAGATCATCGGGCTTCGAACTCCTCGTTCAGGGCGCGGACAAAGGCAGCGAGCTGCGGCTGGCGTTCGCGTTTCAGCCGCTCGGCGGTCAGGATCGCCTTCAGCCGCTCGAAGGTCAGGTCCAGGTCTTCGTTGACCAGCACGTAGTCATATTCCGCCCAGTGGCTGATCTCGTCCCGGCTTTTCGCCATGCGGCCGGCGATGACCTCGTCACTGTCCTGGGCGCGGGTCCGCAGCCGGCGGTCCAGCTCGGCGATGGAGGGGGGCAGGATGAAGATCGAGACGACGTCGCCGCGCATCGCCTGGGCGACCTGCTGGCCGCCCTGCCAGTCGATATCAAAGACCGTGTCCCGTCCTTGATCCATCGCGGCCTCGACCGGCGCGCGGGGCGAGCCGTAGAAGTTCCCGAACACCTCGGCGTGTTCCAGCATCTGGCCCTGGTCGACCATCGCCTGAAAGTCTTCGCGGCTGCGGAAATAATACTCGCGGCCGTCCGCTTCGCCGGGCCGCGGCTTGCGCGTCGTGGCCGAGATGGAAAAGCGCATCGTCGGGTCCCAGGCCATCAGCATCTGCGACAACGTCGATTTTCCCGCCCCCGAGGGCGAGGAGAGGATGAGAAGAAGCCCGCGCCTGGGTGACTTGGGGGTCATGCGTCATTCCACATTCTGGACCTGCTCGCGCATCTGATCGATCACGGTTTTCAGGTCAAGACCGATGCGGGTCAGGGCCAGCGACTGCGCCTTGGAGCAAAGCGTGTTCGCTTCGCGCATGAATTCCTGCATCAGGAAATCCAGCTTGCGCCCGGCGGGCTGGCCCTCGACCAGGTGGGCGCGGGCGGCCGTGACATGGGCGGCCAGACGGTCGAGCTCCTCGGTCACGTCGGTCTTGACCGCCAGCAGGGCAAGTTCCTGGGCCAGGCGGGCGGGATCGACGGCATCGGTCGCCGCAAGGAGGCGGGCCACGGCCTCGCGCAGGGTGTCGGCCTGGGTGGCAGCGCGGGTGGCGGTCTCGGCCTGCGCCTCGGCGGTCAGGCTGGCGATGCGGTCAAGCTGGGCGGTCAGGACTGCGGCCAGCGCCCGACCCTCTGCGCCGCGCATGGTGTGGAAGTCCGCCAGCAGGCCCGGAAGATCGTCCAGCAGCGCCTGACGCAGGGGGCCGGAGTCCGTGTCTTGCGCCGTGGTGTCGATCACGCCGCGCAGGGTCAGCACATCGGCCGAGGTCGGCTGGCGCAACGTGACATGCAGGGCCATCGCCGCCGCCTCCACCCGGCCAAGTGCCGCAAGCGCCGCCTCCAGCGCCGCCCCGTTCAGCCGAAAGGCCGCGTCGTCCCGCCCCTCGTCCTGCGTGACCTTCAGCGTGAGGCTGACATTGCCCCGGCTGATCGCCTTTTGCAGGTCGGCCCGCAGCATCGCTTCCAGCCCGTCGATCCAGTCCGGCACCCGCAGGCGCAGGTCCAGCCCCTTGCCGTTGACCGACCGCAGGTCCCAGGTCCAGCTGTAGCCAACGCCCGCTCCGCGCCGGGCGGCGAAGCCTGTCATCGAGATCATGCGGTCCTTTCAGCCCCAGCGGCGCGGGGTATTTACCATTTGAATAGATTTTCAGCCGAATCTTGTCGATCCGCGCTATTTTCCCTTCATGGCGCGGCGGGCGGTTGACCCGCAAGAGCAAGGATGCGGCCGGTGGAGAGAATGATGAGCCTCAGCTTTCTGGATCGGTTCCGCCCGCAGCGCCCCGCGCAACCGGCTGTGGTCTTCGACGGCCTGGCGCAGGTCCGCGGCTACTGGGAGGGCTTGCGCCAGGGCGATGTGCTGCCGGCACGGGCGGCCATCGACCCCAGGGGCCTGACGGGCGTCCTGGACCGGGTGTTTCTGGCCGAGCGGATCGGACGCGGGCTGGTGCAGGTCAGGATCGCGGGTTCGGGCCTGGCCGACTTTGCCGGGATGGATGTGCGCGGGCTGCCGCTGAGCTGTCTTTTCGCCGCGGAATCGCGGACGCAACTGGCCGTGACGATCGAACGTGTCTTCAGCGAACCCGCAGTGGCCGAAGTCGACCTGGGTTCGGACCGCGCGGCCGGGGCTGGGCTTGTGGCACGACTGCTGCTTCTGCCCTTGGCCGATGAGGGCGCAACGAAGCTGATCCTGGGGGCCATCAGCTTTGCTCCGGGGCCGACGGCACCATGCAAGTTGCAGATCCGAAGCTGGCGCGACGAGCGCCTGCCCCGGGCCCCCACTCCCACTTTCGCGACCGAAACGCCGCCGGTCGTCCAGCCGATCCGGCGGGTGGGCCACCTGTCGCTGGTGCATGTCAGCGAATAAGGCCAGGCGGCGGGCTGCCCCGCCGCCCTGCGATGCCTTTCCCGACGATCAGAGCGCGACGCGCCGTGCGGCTTCGCGCTGCGAGGACAGCTCTTCGGCCACCAGGAACGCCAGTTCCAGCGACTGCGAGGCGTTCAGCCGCGGGTCGCAGGCTGTGTGGTAGCGATCAGCCAGGTTCTCATCCGAGACATCCCGCAGGCCGCCGGTGCATTCGGTCACATCCTGGCCCGTCATCTCGAAATGCACGCCGCCGGGGACGGTGCCCTCGGCCTTGTGGATCGCGAAGAACTCGCGCACCTCGCGCAGCACGGAATCGAAGGGCCGGGTCTTGTAACCCGAGGCCGCCTTGATCGTGTTGCCATGCATCGGGTCGCAGGACCACACGACCTTCGCGCCTTCTTCGCGGACGGTGCGGATGAGGCGCGGCAGATGCTCGCCGACCTTGCCCGCGCCAAAGCGGGCGATCAGGGTCAGACGGCCGGGTTCGTTCTCGGGGTTCAGCTTGGCCATCAGGACCTTGAGGTCGTCGGCGGTGGTGGACGGCCCGCATTTCAGCCCGACCGGGTTCAGCACGCCACGCGCAAACTCGACATGCGCGCCGTCGGGCTGGCGGGTGCGGTCGCCGATCCAGATCATGTGGCCCGAGCCTGCAACATTCTGGCCGGTGATGCTGTCGACGCGGCAGAGCGCCTCTTCGTATTCCAGCAGCAGGGCTTCGTGGCTGGTGTAGAAGTCCACGCGGGACAGCTCGTTCGCCGTGTCGCTGTTCACCCCGGCGGCGTTCATGAAGTCCAGCGCGTCGGAAATCCGGTTCGCCATTTCGCGGTAGCGTTCGGCCTTGTCATGCTCGGCGAAGCCCAGGGTCCAGGAATGAACGCGGTGGATGTCGGCGAAACCGCCGGTGCTGAAGGCGCGCAGCAGGTTCAGCGAGGCCGCAGCCTGGGTATAGGCCTGCAGCATCCGCTGCGGATCGGGCGTGCGTGCCTCGACCGTCGCGTCGAAGCCGTTGATGATGTCGCCCTTGTAGCTGGGCAGTTCGACGCCGTTGATCACCTCGGTCGGGGCCGAGCGCGGCTTGGCGAACTGGCCCGCCATGCGGCCGACCTTGATGACCGGAACCTTGGCGGCATAGGTCAGCACGACCGCCATCTGCAGCATCACCCGGAACGTGTCGCGGATGTTGTCGGCGCTGAATTCGGCAAAGCTTTCGGCGCAGTCGCCGCCCTGCAGCAGGAAGGCCTTGCCCTCGCCGGCAAGGGCCAGCGATTTCTTCAGCCGACGCGCCTCGCCGGCGAAGACCAGCGGCGGGTATTTCGACAGCTGCGCCTCGACCGCGCTCAGCGCGGCCTGGTCGGGATAATCCGGCATCTGGATCCGCGGTTTGGCGCGCCATGCCGTCTTCGTCCATCCCTTGGTCATCGTCCCACTCCGGTCCCGTGCAATCGGTCAGCGGTATACGCGCCCGTTTCCGCCTTTGCAAAGGGCGATTGGGCGAAAACTGCCGCTTTCGGCCCTTGCGGCGGCCCGGAATTTGCGGTTCTTTGGCCCGCAAACGACATGAACAGGTCGCAGACATGACGCTCGGCACCCGGAAAGCCACCCAGACGCAGAAGGCAACCGCCACACGGCGCTTTGTCTTCCTGCTTCTGGACAAGTTCACGATGATCAGCTTTGCCGGGGCCATCGAACCCCTGCGCATTGCCAACCGGGCCTCGGGCGAGACGCTGTATAGCTGGGTGCTGTGCGGCGAGGGCAGCGAGAAATCCTGTTCGAACGGCGCGACCTTCCGGCTGGAACTGGGGTTGGAGGAGATGGACCGCGAAGACACGATCCTGGTCTGTGGCGGGTTGGACATCCAGCGCACCACGACCAGGGGCGTGGTCAACTGGCTGCGGCGCGAGGCGCGGCGCGGCGTGACCATCGGCGGCATCTGCACCGGGGGGCATGCGCTGGCCAAGGCCGGGCTGCTGGATGGCAGGAAGGCGACGATCCACTGGGAAAACCAGGACGGTTTCGCCGAGGAATTCGAGGATGTGAAGCTGACGAAATCGGTCTACGTGATGGACGGCAACCGCTGGACCACGGCGGGCGGCATCTCGTCCATCGACCTGATGCTGAAGATCATCGCCGCCGATCATGGCGAGGACCTGGCCAATACCGTGGCCGACCAGATGATCTATTCGACGATCCGCACCGACCAGGACACCCAGCGCCTGTCGATCCCGACCCGGATCGGGGTGCGGCACCCGAAGCTTTCCCAGGTCATCCAGATGATGGAGGGCAACATCGAGGACCCGATGTCGCCCGCCGACCTGGCCGAGGAAGTGGGCATGTCGACCCGCCAGCTGGAACGGCTGTTCCGCCGCTACCTGAACCGCAGCCCCAAGCGCTATTACATGGAGCTGCGGCTGCAAAAGGCGCGCAACCTCTTGATGCAGACCGACATGAGCGTGATCAACGTGGCCCTGGCCTGCGGCTTTGCCTCGCCCTCGCACTTCTCCAAGTGCTACCGCAGCCATTACAGCACCACGCCCTACCGCGAGCGTGGCACGCAAGGCTTGCCCGGCACCGTGCCGGTGCGGCTGTCGATCTAGCTGGCCGAGCCTGGCGCCAGGCGATAGACCGCGCCGTCAATCACCGACAGGAACCAGATCGACCCGTCCGGTGCCTCGACCACGTCGCGCACCCGGCCGGTTTCGGGGCCGGAAATCCGTTCCTCGGCAAAGCCGGTCCGGGCCGGGGTGTCAGGGTCCAGGCGGCCGATGAAGTCGCTGTTCAGCGAGCCGAAGAAGATGTCGCCCTGCCACTCTGGCACCAGCTTGCCCGAGTAGACCATCAGCCCCGACGGCGCGATGGACGGGTCCCAGTGGTGCAGGGGCTGCTCCATCCCCTGCAGTTCCGTGCCCCGCCCGATCGGGTCATCGTTGTAGTTCCGCCCGTAGGAAATCACCGGCCAGCCGTAGTTGCGGCCGAGTTCCGGCGCGTTCAACTCGTCGCCACCCTGCGCCCCGTGCTCCACCGTCAGAAGCCGCCCGCCCAGGTCCAGAGCCGCCCCCTGGATGTTGCGGTGGCCAAGCGAGAAGGCACCAGGCAGCCAGCCCTCCTGCGTGATCGCCGGGCTGCCGTCGCGGTTCAGCACGATCACCTTGCCGGTCATCAGCATCGGGTCCTGCGCCTGCATCCCGCCCGGCCCGGTGCCGCGGTCCCCGGTGGTCAGGGCAATGGTGCCGTCCGTCATCTCGACCAGCCGCGAGCCGAAGTGGCGGCCGCCCGGATAGGCTTCGCCCTGAAACACGGTGCGGAAGCCTTCCAGCCGGGTGCCGTCCTTTGACAGCTGACCAACCCCCGCCGCCGTGGTGCCGCCGCCTTCGACCGCGGCGGCGAAGCTGAGCCAGACCTCGCGGCTGGCGGCGAAATCCCGGGGCACCATCACATCAAGCAGCCCGCCCTGCCCGGCGACCAGAACCTCGGGCACCCCGGCGACCGGCTGCGCCTGGCCGTCGCGGATCAGCAGCAGCCGGCCGTTCCTCTCGGTCACCAGAAAGGCGCCATCCGGCAGGAAGTCGACGCCCCAGGGTTCATCCAGACCCTGCACCATCGGCGTGATCGCCATGACCCCGGCCGAGGTCCGAAGCGTGTCAGCCGCAGCCGTCAGCGGCAGCAGGGCGAGAAGTGGCACGAGGCAGAGCGAGGTCTTCAACTTTCGATCCCTTCCTGATGAACGCAAACGCGCCATTGGCAACGCGCGATGGAACGCTGTAAAGATAGGGGGCGCAAAGGTTGTGTCGACCCGGATGCGGTAACAGTGTCGTCACCCTGTCGACAAAATGGGCCTTTTCTTTTCACGCAGCCCACACTACCGTCAGCGCAGGATTTCGATCCAACCAGGGAGATACAATCAATGAAGAAACTTCTGCTGGCCGCTTCGGCCTGCGCGCTGATGGCTGGTGCCGCCGCTGCCGAGGACGTCAAGCTTGGCATCCTGATCGGCTTCACCGGCCCCATCGAATCGCTGACATCGCACATGGCGAACGCGGCCGAGGCTGCGATGGCCGAGGTGAACGCTTCGGGCAAGGCCAAGAACACCTATACCTCGGTGCGCGGTGACTCGACCTGCACCGACGCGGCGGCTGCCACCGCCGCGGCCGAGCGCATGATCACCGCCGAAGGCGTCAAGGGCATCATCGGGGCGACTGCTCGGGTGTGACCCGCGCTGTGCTGACCAACGTCGCCATGCCGAACGGGATCGTGATGATCTCGCCCTCGGCCACCTCGCCGGCTTTGACCAACGATCCGGACAATGGCCTTTTCTTCCGCACCGCCCCGTCGGACGCGCGCGAAGGCGAAGTCATGGCCGACATCCTGACCGAAAAGGGCGTCAAGTCGATCGCCCTGACCTATTCCAACTCGGACTACGGCAAGGGCCTGGCCGAAGCCATCGCCTCGGCTTTCATCGCCAAGGGCGGCGTGGTGACGATCAGCGCAGCGCATGACGACGGCAAGGCCGACTATTCGGCCGAAGTCGCGGCACTGGCAGCGGCGGGCGGCGACCTTCTGGTGGTGGCGGGCTATCTGGACCAAGGCGGCAAGGGCATCATCCAGGCCTCGCTTGACACCGGCGCCTTCTCGACCTTCGGTCTGCCCGGCGGCATGGTCGGCGACAGCCTGCCCGCAGCCATCGGCCCCGCGCTCGACGGGTCCTACGGCCAGGTCGCGCAGTCCGACAGCCCCGGCGCGGCGATCCTGGTCGAGATGGGCAAGACCAACGAGCCCGCTTTCGATGCGACCTCGCCCTACGCCCCGGAAAGCTATGACGCTGCCGCGCTGATCATGCTGGCGATGGAAGCCTCGGGCTCGACCGATCCGGCCGTCTACAAGGACAAGATCCTGGAAATCGCCAATGGACCGGCTGACGGTTCGGGCACCAAGATCCTGCCGGGCGAGCTTGGCAAGGCGCTGGAGCTGATCGCGGCCGGCACCGCCATCGACTATGACGGCGCTTCGGGTGTCACGCTGATCGGACCGGGCGAATCCGCCGGGCGCTACAAGCAGTTCGAGGTCAGGGGCGGCGTCTACGAGACCGTCCAGTTCCGTTGATCTGATCCCGACATGAAACCAGGCGCGGCCCGGGACACCCCCGGGCCGTTGCCCAAAAGAAAGCCCGGCCAAAAGGCGAAACGGGCTGCGACAGGGGAAGCACATGATCCGGGTCGAGAAGCTGCACAAGCATTTCGGCGGCTTTCATGCCGTTGACGGCGCATCGCTGGAAATCAAGACCGGCACGATCACCGGCCTGATCGGCCCGAACGGCGCAGGCAAGACCACGCTGTTCAACGTGAT
>PNNE01000199.1 GCA_013824055.1 Rhodobacter sp.
CCCGAGCCGCGTGCGCCGCAGGGCTACCGCGACGACGACCGCCGTGGCGGTCGGGACTATGACGACGACGACTACAGGCTCGGCCCCAGGAAGAAGCGCAAGGAAAGCTTCCTGAAGGACATTTTCGACTTCTGATCCGCCACCGCATGCGCCCCGGGCCTGACCCGGGGCCTTCGCCACAGGCCAGTTGCCGATGCCATCCGGTGCCCCTAGTCTGGCGGCATGCGCCCCGGTCCCCTGAACCTCATCACCGATGTCCCTGGTCTGCGCGTCGGCAATGCCGATGACGCCGGGTTGCGTTCTGGCGTGACCGTGCTGACCGCCGACCGACCCTTTGTCGCCGCCGTCCACGTCATGGGCGGCTCGCCCGGCACACGCGAGACCGAGCTTCTTGCCCCCGACCGCATGGTGCAGATGGTCGACGCGATCTTCCTTTCCGGCGGTTCCGCCTTCGGGCTGGATGCAGGGCAAGGCGTGATGCAGGGCCTGCGAAGGGCCGGGCGCGGTTTTGCCGTCGGCCCGGTCCGCGTGCCCATCGTGCCGGGGGCCATCGTCTTCGACCTGTTGAACGGGGGTGACAAGGGCTGGACCGAAAGTCCCTATCCCGCGCTGGGTCTTGAGGCGCTGGAGGTGGCCGCGCCCGACTTCGCCCTGGGCACCGCCGGAGCAGGCTTTGGCGCGATGACCGGCACGCTGAAGGGTGGCCTCGGTTCGGCCTCCTGTGTCCTGCCCTCCGGCCTGACCGTGGGGGCGCTGGTGGTGGTCAATTCCCTTGGTCAGGCGACCGTCGGGGAAACGCCGCATTTCTGGGCCGCCCCCTGGGAGCAAGGCACCGAATTCGGCGGCCTTGGTCCGGCCCCGATGATCCCGCAGGACACGCCGCTGCCCCGCAAGCGGCTGGGCGAGGCGACGACCATCGCCATCCTGGCCACTGACGCGACCCTCACCAAGGCGCAGGCGCAGCGCATGGCCGTGGCCGCCCATGACGGTATGGCCCGCGCGCTGGTTCCGTCGCACACGCCGTTGGACGGCGACCTGGTGTTCAGTGTGGCGACCGGGGGCAAGCCGCTGGCTGATCCGCTGACCGACCCTTTCCAGCTTGGCCATGCCGCCGCCACCTGCCTGGCCCGCGCCATCGCCCGTGCGGTCTACCTTGCGCAGGCCCAGCCGCTGGACTTGCAACCGACCTGGCAGTCGCGCTTCGGACGGGGCGCCGGCGGCTGACCAGGGCGCCCCCTTGCCGCAGGTGCGGGTGCCGGGAACCCCTGAACGCCCGCAGACAAGCGCTTGAGTCCAAAGAACAAGCCAGGTTTGGCCGCCGTGGACACTACCAGCGCTTCAGGGCATCCTCGTCGGCATCCTTCGCCGCCACCCAGGCCTCGCCCCCGGCCCCCAGCGCCTTTTTCCAGAACGGAGCCCGCGATTTCAGGTAGTCCATCAGGAACTCTGCCGCCGCGAAGGCATCCGCCCGGTGCGGCGCGGCGGTGGCGACCATCATGATCGCCTCGCCCGGAGCCAGCTTCCCGTGCCGGTGGATCACCAGCACGTCCACCAGGGACCACCTGGAAACCGCCGCTTCGGCAATGCCCCGGATCGCCTTTTCGGTCATGCCGGGGTAATGCTCGATCTCCATCCCGGACAGCGTCCCGCCCTCGTCCCGCACCAGCCCGGTGAAGCTGACCACCGCCCCGGCGCCGCGCACTGCGGCGGTGAAGGCCGACACCTCTGCGCCCACATCGAACGGCAGGGACTGGACCGCGACCCGCATCCTAGCCCCCCGCATGTCAGCCCCCGGTCATTGGCGGGAAGAAGGCGACCTCGCGAACCCCGGCCAGCGGCGCATCGAACGACGCCAGCTCCTGATCCAGCGCCACCCGCAGCGACGACAGGTCGGCAAAAGCCGCCGCGTAGCGCGCTTCCCGGGCGCGCAGCTCGGCGATCAGGTCGGCCACCGTCGCCGCCGAGGTCTCCAGCCGCTCACGCGGGAGGCCGATCCGTTCCCGGACCCAGGCAAAGTAGAGCACGTCGATCACTTGTCTTCCCGCAAGTACGGCAGCGATTTCGAGAAATACTCCCACCCGGTCAACACCGTCAGCAGTGCTGCAAACCACAACAGCCAGATGCCCACAAGGTTCGCATAGGATGCGCAGTCGCGGTTGCCGCAGGTCCGGACCGCCTCGGCCTGTCCGGCAGAAACGGCGGCCATGTGCTGTTCGGGGGTCATGCCTTCCAGCGCCAGGAGGTTCTGGTAGTCGAGGCCGGTCCCGAGAAACAGCACCGCGATCGCGATCATCTGCGCCGTGGTCTTCCACTTGGCCAGCCTGGTGACCTTCAAGAGCCCCTTCTTGTCACCCAGGTATTCCCGCAGCCCGCCCACGAAGACCTCGCGGAACAGGATCAGGGTGGCGGGCAGGATCAGCCAGGGGTTCATCCCGTTGTAGCCGGTGAGGATCATGATCGCGATCACCACCATCGCCTTGTCGGCGATCGGGTCCATCATCGCGCCGAACTTGGATTCCTGCTTCCACAGCCGGGCGAGGTAGCCGTCGAACCAGTCGGTCAGTGCAGCGGTGACAAACAGGCCCAGGGCGAACCAGTCGGCCCAGGGGCGGTGAAAATACAGAAACATGACCGCAACGCCGGGTGCGGCCAGCAGACGAAGCACGGTCAGCGTATTGGGAATGTTCCAGTTCATGCAGAATTGGTAGACCAAGGGTCTTGCAGGGGAAAGGGGATAGTTTCCCGGTCGACCGGCCGAACCGACGCCACCTACAGGCCGCTCGGCTGACCAACCACGACGAAGTGCAGCGCGTCGGGGTCGAAAAGTGACGCTGCCACGCGCTTGACGTCCTCCATCGTCACCGCCTCGACCTTGGAGTTGCGGGTGGTGACATAGTCGATGGGCATTCCGTCCATCTGCATGCCGACAAGGATGCTGGCGATGGGTCCGTTGCCGTCGAAGCGCAGGGGGTAGGACCCGGTGAGATAGGTCTTGGTCGCCTCCAGCTCTTCCGGGGTCACGCCTTCGCGCCCGATGCGGCCCCATTCGGATTTCACCACATCAATGGCCTCGGCAACCTTGTCGTTCGAGGCAGAGAACTGGCCCAGCAGCATGTCGGCTTGGTCCATGTTCACGATGTAGGTGCCGATGCCGTAGGTCAGGCCACGCTTTTCGCGCACCTCGGTCATCAGCCGCGCGGTGAAGCGACCGCCGCCCAGCATCTCGTTCAGGACGAAGGCCGGGAAGAAATCGGGGTGGTCTCGCGGAATGCCCCGCTGGCCGAAGAAGACGGTCGACTGCGGCGAGGGGAAGTCCTGCACCGTGACGCCCGGAGGCAGCAGCCAGGGCGCTTCGGCCAGCTGCGGCGCGCCGGTGGCGGGCAGGTCGCCCAGCAGCCGGTCCAGCAAGACGCCAAGCTCTTCGGCGGTGATGTCGCCCGCCGCGGCGACGAAGACCCGGTCACGCGCCAGCGCCGCCTTGTGCGCGGCCACGACGTCATCGCGGGTCAGCGCGGTCACTGTCTCGATGGTGCCGTCCCCCGGCGAGCCGTAGGGATGGTCGCCGAAGGCCAGACGTTCGAACCGCTCGGACGCGATGGTCGAGGGGTCCTTTTCGTCCGCGCGCAGGCTGGACAGCACCTGTTCCCGCACCCGGTCGACCGCATCCTGGTCGAAGCGCGGGGTGACCAGCGCCGCACGCAGCAGCTCGATGGCCTGATCGCGGTTCTCGGTCAGGAACTGGGCCGACACGCCGACCGAATCGGTCCCGGCGTCGAAACTGAAGCTGGCGGCAAGCGCATCGCGCGCCTCGGCGAAGCCCCGGCTGTCCAGATCGGCCGCGCCTTCCTCCAGCGTGGCGGTCATCAGGTTGACCACGCCGCGCTTGTCCGGCGCCTCAAGCGAAGTGCCGCCGCGGAACTGGATTTCCAGCGCGGTGAAGGGGATGTTGTGATCCTCGACCAGCCAGGCGGTGATGCCGCCGGGGGACGTGACCTGCTTGATCGGAATCTCGGCCTGGGCGGGAAGCGCAAGCGCCAGAAGCGCGGCAAGGACGGCGCGGATCATTCCTGGTCCTCCGGTGCGGCGACGGGAGTGGGGGCGGCAGTGGGGGCGGGAGTGGGGGCGGCCACCGTGGCTTCCGCCTGCGTCAGCCAGCCGGTCACGGCGTTGCGGCGATCCAGCACCTTGCGGGCTGCGGCCAGGATATCGGCTTCGGTCACGGCCGACAGCGCCTCGTCCCAGCCTTCGATGTCCGCGAGTGTCAGGCCGACACTGAACCCTTCGCCATAGCGCCGCGCAAGCGCCTGCACATCGTCGCGGGCATAGATCTCTCCGGCCCGGACCCGGGTGCGAATGCGCTCCAGGGCGGCGGGGTCGGGTCCGTCCTGCAGAAACTGGGCCAGCACGCGGTCAAGCTCGGCTTCGGCCGTCTCGAGGCTGACGCCGGGGGCGGGGATCACCGCCACGCCGAAGGTCGCGTCGTCGATCGAGGTGCCGCTGTAGAAGGCACTGGTAAAGACTGCGACCTGCGCGTCGAATTGCAGCGCCCGCGCCAGGACCGAGGTCTGGCCATCGCCGCCCAGAAGCTCGGCCAGGACAGTCAGGGCCGCAGCCTCGGCCTGGTCGCCGGGATCGCGCTCGGGGGCGATGTAGGTGCGAAAGACGTAAGGGTCCGAGACCCGCTCGTCGGCCAGCACCAGCCGACGCTCGGCCAGTTGCGGCGGTTCCTGCGCGCGGTCGCGCGGCACGATCGCGTCCGAGGGTTCCAGCGGACCATAATGCCTTTCGGCAAGCGCCCTCACCGCCTCGGGCTCGACATCGCCGGCGATGACCAGGGTGGCGTTGTTCGGGGCGTAGAAGCGTTCGTAGTAGTCCAGCGCATCCTGGCGGCTGAGCTGCTCCATTTCGTGCCGCCAGCCGATGATCGGGATGCCGTAGGGGTGGTTCAGGAACTGGGCGGCGCGCATCTGTTCCATCAGCAGGGCGCCGGGATCGCTGTCGGTGCGCTGGGCGCGTTCTTCCAGGATGACCTGGCGTTCGGTGGCGACATCCTCTTCGGTCAGGCGCAGGTTGCGCATCCGGTCGGCTTCCATTTCCATCACCAGGTCCAGACGGTCGGCGGCGATGCGCTGGAAATAGGCGGTGTAGTCCCAGGAGGTGAAGGCATTGTCATCGCCGCCCTGCGCCTCGACGATGCCGGAAAAGGCGTTGGGGGCGACCTTTTCGGTGCCCTTGAACATCAGGTGTTCCAGGAAATGCGCGATGCCGGATTGGCCGCGCGGTTCATCGGCGGAACCGACGCGGTACCAGATCATCTGCACGACGAACGGGGCGCGGTGATCCTCGATCACCACGACGTTCAGCCCGTTGTCCAGGGTGAAGGTGGTGACAGGCTCTTCGGCAAGGGCGGGCAGCGGCAGCGTCAGCAGAACGGCAGCACCAAGTCGTCCGAGCATCGGCTTCTCCACCCCAGGTCATTCGGGAAACTGCGGCGCGGTGGCCCGACATTCAAGCCCGGGCAGGCCGGGGGCACGCGCTTGTTACTCTTCGTCAGGCTTCCGTGGCGGGGCTGACGAGGTCCGCACGCCAAGCGCACGCCAGCGCGCAAGCTCGGCCTGCTGATCAAGGCGCTGCTGGCGGTAGGCCTTGTAGTAGACGTTCACGTTGAACAGCCGTTCCAGGATGCGGCCGTTGTTGTCGCGCCGCCATTCGAGGTCTTCCGAGGCAAGCGTCGCGCGGATGCCGCCCTCGACCCCGAAGCGGGCCGCATGGCTGTACAGCGCAGAGTCACCCGCAGGGATGCCGCCGGCCGCGCCGGGCCTGCCGCCCAGGGCGATGACGGCGTCGGCTTCCGGGTTCTGGTCGGTGCGGTTGAAGCCACCGGGGGTGGGTTCGGGCAGTTCGGCCAGGTTTTCCGGCAGTTCCAGCGGCTTTGGCGGCACGATGGCAAATTCGTCCGGCCCCTGGCCGGACCGCAGGTTCATCAACTGCGGGTCGCTGTCCCCGGCGCAGGCCGCCAGCGTGACCATCGCCGCAATCGCGATGACCGCCCTGCCTTTCGCTGCCTGCATGTATGCCTCCGAACCGTCTTTGTGCCGTCTTAGCCTAAACCAACGCGGGCGTCACGGGTGTTTAGCGAGCGTGAGGGCGGGGTTTTCCGCCGGGCGGCTTGTCGCCGTCGGTGCCCTTGGCGAAGATCACCAGCCCGAACGCGCCGACGAAGATCGCGATGTCGGCGACATTGAAGGCATAGGGGTTCTCGATCCCGCAGCAGGACATGTTCAGGAAGTCCGCCACCGCGCCATAGACGATTCGGTCGATGATGTTGCCCAGGGCCCCACCGACCAGCAGGCCGCCCGACAGTTCGGCCTTCCAGTTTCCGGTTTCCTGCCGCATCCACCAGACCACCCAGCCCGAGATGGCCAGGGCCAGCACGATCAGGCCCCAGCGCCCCCACTGCGAGTCGTTCGACAGCAGGCCGAAGTTGATCCCGTAGTTCCAGGCCATGCGCAAGTTCAGGTAGGGCGGAAAGACGTCGATCTCGCCCCGGTGGTAAAGGTCAAGTCCATGCACCACGGCCAGCTTGGTCAGCTGGTCCAGGACAAAGACGACGGCGGTGATGATCCAGAAGCGCTGCATCATCAATGCCGGAAATGCCGCTGGCCGGTGAAGACCATCGCCAGATCGCGTTCGTTCGCCGCCGCGATCACCTCGTCGTCACGCATGGAGCCTCCGGGCTGGATGAGTGCCGTAGCACCCGCTTCGGCCGCGGTGATCAAACCGTCGGCAAAGGGGAAGAAGGCGTCCGAGGCAACCACGGACCCCCTGGTCGGCGAATCCGGCAGGCCCAGTGCTTCGGCCATGTCCAGCGCCTTGCGGGCGGCGATGCGGGTCGAATCGACGCGGCTCATCTGACCCGCCCCGACGCCCACGGTGGCCCCGTCCTTCACATAGATGATCGCGTTCGACTTGACGTGCTTGGCCACGGTCCAGGCAAACATCAGGTCGCGCAGCTCGGCATCCGAGGGTGCGCGCCGGGTCACGACCTTCAGGTCCGATGCCAGGACATGCCCGGAGTCCCGGTCCTGCACAAGAAAACCCCCCGCCACCTGCTTGAACGCCCGACCCTTCGCCCTGGGGTCCGGCAGGGCGCCGGTGGTCAGCAGGCGCAGGTTCTTCTTGCCCGCAAAGACGGCCCGCGCCGCGTCGGTCGCATCGGGGGCGATGACGACCTCGGTGAAGATCTTCACGATCTCTTCCGCCGTCGCCTCGTCCAGCACCTGATTCAAGGCGACAATTCCACCGAAGGCGCTGGTCTGGTCGCAGTGGTAGGCGCGCATGTAGGCCTCGGTCAAGGTGTCGGCGGTCGCGACGCCGCAGGGGTTCGCGTGCTTGATGATCGCGCAGGCCGGGGCGCCACCGGCGAACTCGGCCACCAGCTCGAAGGCCGCGTCGGTGTCGTTGATGTTGTTGTAGCTCAGCTCCTTGCCCTGCCATTGCCGCGCCGTCGCGACTCCGGGGCGGCGCGAGCCGTCCACGTAGAAGGCAGCCGCTTGATGCGGGTTCTCGCCGTAGCGCAGGGTCTGGGCAAGCTTGCCGGCAAAGCTGCGGTAGCGCGGGGTCGGCTCCCTGATCTCGTCGGCAAGCCAGGTCGCGACGGCCGTGTCATAGGCCGCCGTCCGGGCATAGGCCGTCAGTGCCAGCTTCTGCCGACAGGCCAAGGTTGTTGCCCCGTCATGTGCCTTCAGCTGGTCCAGCAGCGCGCTGTAATCCGCCGGGTCCGTCACCACCGTCACGAAGCGATGGTTCTTCGCCGCGGCCCGGATCATCGCCGGGCCGCCGATGTCGATGTTCTCGATGCAGGTGGCATGATCCGCGCCCCCGGCCACGGTCGCTTCGAACGGGTAGAGGTTCACGACCAGCAGGTCGATCGGCTCGATCCCATGCGCGGCCATCGCCACCAGATGTTCGTCATCGTCGCGCAGCGCCAGCAGCCCGCCGTGGACATTGGGGTGCAGCGTCTTGACCCGCCCATCCATCATTTCGGGAAAGCCGGTCACGTCGGACACATCCCGAACCGCCAGCCCCGCCGCCCGCAGCATCCCGCTGGTGCCCCCGGTCGAGATCAGTTCCACTCCATAGCCCGCCAGGGCACGGGCCAGGTCCAGCAGGCCGGTCTTGTCCGACACCGAGATCAGCGCGCGGCCGATCGGGACGAGGTTGGTCATCGCTGAAACCCTTCACTTGCCCGACGTTACTTTTCCGGCGGGACGTGAGGGTCCACCCCCTCCAGGTCCCGGATGGCCAGCGGAGTATCCTTTGCCTTCGCCAAGGTCCAGCCTATCCGTGTCTCGAAGCCCCGCGCTTCGCCGCGAAGCACGATCTGCAGGCAGGGCCGCGGGTTCAATCGCCCGTTTTCCAGGTAGGCCGAGGGTTCCAGCGCCAGTTCAAGAGGCCCGGTGAAGCGGAAGATCCAGATCTCCCCGCTCTTGAGGACCATCGAGACGGCGGCCCCGCCCATGTCCAGCGTCGCATCGACCTCGGGGTGCAGGTGGAAACGGACCGCGAAGCGCGCGCCCGCCATTGCGGTCTGGGTCATCGCATCCTCGAAGCGTCGGCGCGCCTCGGCGGTCATCGCGGTCAGCGCCTCGACGCCGGACAGCCGCCGACCGTCATGCGCCAGCGTCAGGCTGCGGCTGGCGGTCAATCCGTGGGTGGCGACCCAGCCGTCATGCGCAAGGTAAAGGTCGGTCCCCTCGGTCCCGACCGTCAGCCGCGAGGCGGTGACCCGCGCGCGCTGCTCCAGCACGTCGCCCGACCGCCCCACGCGAGAGGAGGACACGCCCTCCATTCCCAGCACCGAATGAGATGGGGTCGCCCGCGCCGCCTGGTGCCAGGCCTGCCCGAAGGCGACGCCCGAGCCACAGTTGACCACCAGCGGCCGCCGCCCCGAGGTCAGCTCGAAGGCCGAGGTCGAGGCATGGGCCGTCCGCGCCGCCCGCCCGCCCGGAGGCGACGCGGCATCGACGATGACCGAGGTCCGCCCGCCGTGCAGCCGGGCATAGCCCATCGAGATGGCGGGCGTGGCCCCCGCGCGCACCGCTGCCAAGGCAAGCGCCTGATCCAGTCGCCCCTCTGCCGCCCGACCGCCACCGTGGAACCGCGCCAGTTCGCCATCCGCGTGGCGCAGCGCCCGCAGGGCCGGGGCGATCCGGGTGATGGCGTGGCTGAGAGCGGGCGGCACGGCCCGGTTCGCCTCGGTCATCGCGCTGGCCGACCAGGTCAGCAGGGTCAGCACCTCCAGCAGCTCCTCGGGGTTGCGCGTCGGGATGCCGCCCTCGGCGTCGATGTCGGTGTCGCAGGCGGCAGCCAGCGCCTGAACCGCCGGAGATATCAGCGCCTCCATCCCGATCAGCGAGATGCCGGCGTAGACCAGGCCGGCCAGCGCCTCGAACCGGGGCAACCCATCCGCCGCGCTGCGCCAGCGCCGCGACAGATAGGTCGCCTGCCGCGACAGCGCCGCGTAAAAGGCCGCCGATTGCGCCTTGTCGCGCGCCTGCAAGAGGATCGTCGCGTGGTGCACCCAGCGGATGATCCTGCGGCCGGTCAGGTCCGGCGTCCAGCCCCGCCCCTTTCCCCGGCCAAAGCGGTCGATCCAGTCCCAGGTCCAGTCCTGCGCGCGAGCCTGGGCCTCCCTGGTTCCCAGAGCCGCCAGGTCGTCCAGCCAGGCAAAGCCCTGCGCTTCGGTCGCAAAGGCCTCGGGCGCGTCAAGGTCCCACAACGAGACGCCGGGCGCCTCGGCCAGATGCCCCGCCAGCAGGATATTGCCCGCGACCAGCTGCTTGCCGCGCGTGTAAAGCCCGATGGACCGGGGTTCAGGCTGCGAGACAAAGCCACCGGCCGGACGCGCGCGACGCGCAGCCATCACCGCCAGCCTGTCGGCCAGCCGGTCAAATCGCTTCGACGTGCTGCCGGTGCTGCCCAGGTCCTGCCTCGCTGCTCATTGTCTGGTAGCCCCGGAGTCCGGTAGCCCCGGATCGTAACAGGATGATAGGCAAAACCCGGCCGCTCGTCGATGACTTCGTCACTCCTCGCTAGTCCTCAGCGACGAGAAGCCGAAGGCGCACGAGGAGCCGTCACCCCAGATGGTCGATCCGCTGCAACACCTGGGCCAGGTGGCTGACCTGGTCCAGCCAGCGCGCCAGAAGCTTCGGGTCATGCGGCGCGCCGTGGACGCCCGCCGGGATCTCGCGGTTCAGCACCGCCTCGATCGCCAGCGAGACCGGGACCGACACCAGCCGCCCCATCGCCGTGCCGCGCACGTCGCCCCAGGCATCCATCGCCCAGGTCTGGTGGAACACCGGCTTGCCGTCGCGTTCCGCCTTCAGCGACACGAACAGCACCACCCGATCCGGCTCGCCCTCGGCATAGGAGTTGTCCTGCAAAAGCGCCGCCGCGCGGGCTTCCAGGGCGGCATTGATCTCGGCCAGGGGTTTGCCTTCCAGCCCCTCGATCTCGCGGAAGATCGGCGCCCAGGCATCGGCCCAGCCGTTCAGCCGGATCGTGCCCCGGACAAAGTCCTTGACCTTCCAGTGCCGTTCGAACCGATACTCCTCGATGAACGGATAGCTGTCGCGGTTCGGATAGACCTCGAAGCTTTCCGGGACCGGCAGCGGCGCGTCATAGCGGCTGATCGCATCCCAGGGTCGCGCCACCCGCAGCTCGGTGAAATGCCGCAAGCTGCGCGAGGGCGAGCGCAAGGCCTTCAGCACCCCCGCCGGCGCCCAGGAGAACTTGTAGCGGAAGGCGTTCGGTTCCTTCGGCACGCCGCCGCAATAGCTGGTGAACGACAGCACGTTGTCGTTGTGATAGGCCTTCGAGGCCCGATACCGCGCCACCAGGTCATGCGCCATCAGGTGGTCGATGCCGGGGTCCAACCCAACCTCGTTGATCGACACCAGCCCCGCCTCGCGGAACGCCTGGTCCAGCTCGCGCATCTCGGGCGCGATGTAGGACGACGAACAGAAGTTCGCACCCTTTTCCAGGCACAGCCGGGCGATCCCGACGTGCTGGTCGGCGGGCAGCATCGACACCGCGATGTCGCCGGGCTTCAGCGCGGCGGCCAGAGCCTCCAGGGAATAGGCCCGGATGTCCTGCGTCAGGTCGCCGACTTCGGCGCGGGCCTTCTCGACCGTGCGGTTCCAGACCGTGACCGGATGCCCCGCCTCGATCAGCCGCCGCAGTCCGGGGATGGATGACAGGCCAGTGCCGCACCAATGGATCGTCATGTTCTCTCTCCCTCCGCTTGCCATCTGGCGGCAAGAATTTTCGAAAATTCTTGCAAATCTTTTCGAAAAGATTTGCGCCCGCTCACACGCCCGCGACGTGCCTGTCGAATTCCGCCTTTGCCCGGCCCCAGACGCCC
>PNNE01000332.1 GCA_013824055.1 Rhodobacter sp.
TTGGCGGCAAAGGCCGCATTGCCCTCGAAGAAGGCATAGCAATGCGGGCCTTCGACCATGTCGACCCCCAGCCGGTCGCAGGCAGCCTTGAGCAGCCCACCCGTGCCGCAATCGGCATAGACCACGAACACCGTCTCGTAGGCCCCCCGTGCGGCAACGACGGCATCCTCGACCGCGGGGATGATCTTTTCGGGCCAGAGATGCAGCTTTGCCGGCAGGCATTGCAGATCCATGTGCGCCCAGCCGTTCGCCACCTTCAGCGCCAGGATCTCGTGCGCCAGCGCCCCGCAGGCGATCAGCAGGATGCGGCCCGCATGGGCCGGAGGCAGCCCGGTCTCGGAAAGGGTGATGTCATCCATCAGGCGGGCCTAACGGCTGAGCCGGGTCCAGGTCAGGATCACGCTGGCCGACAGTGCGGCAAAGGCCAGGGCGGCGAAGGGCACCCCGGTCCAGAACGCAAGCCAGATGGTCAGTCCGGCCGCAACGATCACCAGCGCGATAAGTCCGAGGAAATGGGTCAAGGGCATTCTGCGTCTCCCTGACTTTCAATCTGCGCTTCGGGAGCGGCATAGACAACCCCTCCCGAATCACAGAGGCGTGCTTCAGCCGTTCGGCTGGTTGTGCTTGCGTGCGACGAACTGCTTGGCGGTTTCCACCGCCACGGCCGCATCGCGGCAATAGGCGTCGGCGCCGATGGCACGCCCGAACTCTTCGTTCAGCGGAGCCCCACCGACCAGCACGATATAGTCGTCGCGCAGGCCCTTTTCCTTCATCGTGTCGATCACGACCTTCATGTAGGGCATCGTCGTCGTCAGCAGCGCGGACATGCCCAGAATGTCGGGCTTTTCGGATTCGAGCGCTTCGAGATACTTCTCGACCGAGTTGTTGATCCCCAGGTCCTTCACCTCGAAACCCGCGCCCTCCATCATCATCGCGACAAGGTTCTTGCCGATGTCGTGGATGTCGCCCTTGACGGTGCCGATCACCATCTTGCCCATCCGCGGCGCGCCGGTTTCCACCAGCAGGGGCTTCAGGATGAACATCCCGGCCTTCATCGCATTGGCGGCCAGCAGCACCTCGGGGACGAACAGGATGCCATCGCGGAAGTCGGCGCCAACGATGGTCATGCCCGCCACCAGTGCCTTGGTCAGCACGTCGTAGGGGGTCCAGCCGCGCGCGATCAGGATGTTCACGCCTTCCTCGATCTCTTCCTTGAGACCGTCGTACAGGTCGTCATGCATCTGCAGCACAAGCTCGTCATCCGACAGTTCGGAAAGGATGATCTCGTCTTCGTCAGCCATCGGGCGTGCTCCAAGCGGAAGGGTCTGGCACGGTGATGGTCGCAAACCGACACCGCCACTATGCGGCAAGCGACATACACCGGATGAAAGCCGACAGAAAGCCGTCGCGTGCTGGAAAGTTGTGGCGAATGTTCCTCTTGTGTTCTATATTCCCCCGATGTCCCGACGCGCAAGCATCCTGCCCGGCCAGCGCCTGCGCGCTCGGGGGGCCGACAGCAATCAGGCCGGCCGGTTCGAAGCGACCGACCGCGAAGCCTTCGACGACGGCTGGGATCTTGCCGAAGACGAACACCTGGTCGCCACCGAGGTCCGGCTGGAACGGCCTCGTTCGGCGCTGACGTTCAACCGCTCCCCGGATGTGCCCTTCGACCGTTCGATCAACCCTTATCGCGGCTGCGAACACGGCTGCATCTACTGTTACGCCCGGCCGAGCCATGCCTTCCTGAACCTGTCGCCCGGCCTTGACTTCGAAACCCGGCTCATCGCCCGCCCCGGCATTGCCGATGTGCTGGAGGGCGAACTGCGCCGCCCGTCCTACAAGGTCGCCCCGGTCGCCATCGGCACCAATACCGACCCCTACCAGCCGATAGAGCGTGAGCACGGGCTGATGCGCCAGGTGCTGCAGGTGCTGGCCGCCTTCCGTCACCCGGTCTGGATCACCACCCGCGGCACGACGATCGAACGCGACATCGACCTGATCGCCGGGATGGCCGCTGACGGGCTCGCCTCGGTCTCGATCTCGGTCACCACGCTGGACGAGGGGCTGGCCCGGAAGATGGAACCCCGCGCGCCGGCGCCGAAACGCCGCCTGCAGATGATCCGGCGGCTGGCCGAGGCCGGAGTGCCGGTCCGCGTCCAGGTCTCGCCCCTGATCCCGGCGCTGACCGACCACGAGCTGGAGGCGGTGATGGAAGCGGGCCGCGACGCGGGGGCGCGGGCTGCGAACACGATCCCGCTGCGCCTGCCGCAAGAGGTCGCAGACCTGTTCCGCGACTGGCTGGCCGCGACCCTGCCCGACCGGGCCGAGCGGGTGATGGGCCGGGTGCGCCAGTTGCACGGCGGGCGCGACTATGATCCCGAATTCGGCAAGCGGATGCGGGGCGAAGGACCCTGGGCCGATCTGATCCACCTCAGGGCCGCCGTCGCGCGCAAGCGGCTCGGGCTGGAGGAAGGCCTGCCCGCCTTGCGCACCGACCTGTTTTCCCCGCCGCCGAAGGCGGGCGACCAGTTGTCGCTGTTCTGACCGGCTTCCACCGGGGCCAAATCTTTTCGAAAAGATTTGTCAAAATCCTTCGAAGGATTTTGCCTTCCGCCCCTACGGTTCCGCCCCGACGGATCAGCCCCGACGGCCGCGCCGTTCGCGCCGGCCAGCGCCCGCATCATCCCCGGTCCCGTCCGAAGCCGAGGAGAACCCGCCGAGTTTCGCCTGGATCACCTCCAGCGAGGGGCGGTTGCCCTTGGGGCGGCTTTCCAGCGCGACCCGCATCGCGCGCAGGTGTTCCGGCATCGTGCCGCAGCAGCCGCCGATGATCCTGACGCCGGCATCCCGCGCCAGCACCGCGTATTCCGCCATCAGCTCCGGCGTCCCGTCATAGTGGATATGGCCGTCGTGGTATTTCGGTATCCCGGCGTTGCCCTTGGCGATGATCGGGCGTTCGGTCCCCGTCGCCGCAAAGCCCAGCACCGTCCGCATCAGGTCCGAGGCGCCCACCCCGCAGTTCGCGCCAAAGGCGATGGGCGGGTTCACCAGCCGCTCGACCATGTCGGCCATCGTGGCCGAGGTCGTGCCCATCATCGTCCGCCCCGCGGTGTCAAAGCTCATCGTGCCGCACCAGGGCATGTCAGCCCGCAGGGCCGCGTCCGCCGCCGCGCGGTATTCCTCGGGGGCCGAGATCGTCTCGATCCAGAGCACATCGGCGCCGCCCTCTTTCAGCGCCTCGGCCTGTTCGTGGAACATCTCGACTGCCAGCGCATGGGTCAGCGTGCCCATCGGCTCGAAGATTTCGCCCGTCGGCCCGATCGAGCCCGCCACCACGACTGCCCGGCCCGCCTTGTCGGCGATCTCGCGCCCCAGTTCGGCGCCCGCCCGGTTCAACTCGCGCACCCGGCCCTGCGCCTGGTGCAGCTTCAACCGCGAGGCGTTGCCGCCGAAGGTGTTGGTCAGGAACAGGTCCGATCCTGCCGCCACGGCGTCGCCGTAGAGTTTCAGGATGTTCTGCGGCTGCTCGACGTTCCAGAACTCCGGCGGTTCGCCCGACGACAGGCCCATGTTGAACAGGTTCGTCCCCGTCGCCCCATCGGCCATCAGCCAGTCGCGCGTCTCAAGCATCCGGGTCAGGGCATCGGTCATCGTGGCGTTCCTTCAGGCAGGCCTATCCCCTCCCCTCTGCCACGGGTTGCGGCCGGAGGCAATTTCATTATCCGCAAGTCGTGTGGCGTTCGGCCGCATCTCGGTCCGCTTGGCAGCCGGCCAGCTCAAATCCGGGGCCCAAATCCGGGGCCAAAGGCGCTTGCACCCGGCCCATTGTGCATCCGCAGGACAAAGGTGCCGAACAGGCATGGCGATCCGGTCAACCTGTCCACTGCGCAACGAAAAAGCGCGGCCCCGGTGCGGGACCGCGCTGTTCCGGTCGGTCAACCGATCAGATCTCGGACATCAGCTGCGCCTTTGCGACGGGCAGCAGCTCGCGCATCTTGGCGCGCACCTGGTCCGAGCTGGCCTTGCCGGCAAGGTCGGCCACGACCTTGCGGACCACATCCTCGTCGCCCGCTTCCTCGAAGTCAGAGCTGACCACTTCCAGCGCATAGGCGGCTGCCTCGTCAGCCGACTTGCCCATCAGGTCTGCGGCCCAAAGCCCGAGCAGCTTGTTGCGCCGCGCCTCGGCCCGGAACTGCATCTCGCTGTCATGGGCGAACTTGGCCTCGAAGGCATTCTCGCGGTCGTCGAACGTGGTCATGGGCTCCCCCGGAGGTGCTGATGTTTCCAACCATATGCCCATCCGCATCCAACACCGCAAGCCCCCCGGTCGCCGCCCCGGCCCTCGCGCCTTGCGAGTGTGGTCCCCTTGGACTATAGCCCAAGGAAAGCGGCTTGAAGGCATCCCCTGTCTCCGCCCCCCCTGATCGAGTGAAGCATGGCACGGCGCAAGAAGGTCTACGAAGGCAAGGCCAAGATCCTGTACGAAGGACCCGAGCCGGGCACGCTGATCCAGTATTTCAAGGACGACGACGCGCCGTCCGTCGCGGCCCCCGCCACGCGCGAGGGCAAGGGCGTGCTGAACAACCGGCTGTCGGAATTCTTCATGGCGGGCCTCAACCAGATCGGGGTGCCGACCCATTTCATCCGCCGCATCAACATGCGCGAGCAACTGGTGCGGATGGCCGAGATCATCCCGCTGGAAGTGGTGGTGCGCAACTTCTCGGCCGGCCCGATGACCACGCGCCTGGGCATCCCCGAGGGCACGCAGCTGCCGCGCCCGATCGTCGAATACTACTACAAGGACGACAAGCTGCAGTCCCCCCTGGTGGCCGAGGAGCACATCGTCGCCTTCGGCTGGGCCAACCAGCAGGACCTGGACGACATCGTCGCGCTGTCCTTGCGGGTGAATGATTTCCTGTCGGGCGTGATGATGGGTGTCGGCATCCGGCTTGCGGATTTCCGGATCGAGGTTGGCCGGATCTGGGAAGGCGACTTCATGCGCCTGATCGTGGCGGACGAGATCAGCCCCGACAGCT
This sequence comes from Rhodobacter sp., assembly GCA_013824055.1. Taxonomy (GTDB): domain Bacteria; phylum Pseudomonadota; class Alphaproteobacteria; order Rhodobacterales; family Rhodobacteraceae; genus Tabrizicola. Next base: position 5,037 of record PNNE01000332.1, read on the forward strand.
GCCGCCTGTGGGACATGCGCCAGCCCGAACGCCCCGACGGCACGATCCCGGACCCGCAGCCGATGAACGACGTCTACACCGAGCTTGCCCGGCGGCTGGGCGTCCTGCCCACGAACATCACCCACACGACGAAGCCGACGCTGATCAACTGACCGGCTTGTCGCCCGCCCGACCCTTCGCTAAGGACGGGCGACTGCAACTCTGGAGGTCCCGATGAAAGCCCGCGTCACCGTCATGCTGAAGACCGGCGTCCTTGACCCGCAGGGCGAGGCCGTGCGCCACGCCCTTGGCTCGCTCGGCTTCCAGGGCGTGACCGGAGTGCGGCAGGGCAAGGTGATCGAACTGGACCTGGCCGAGACCGACCGCGCCCGCGCCGAGGCCGACGTCAAGGCGATGTGCGACAAGCTGCTCGCCAACACCGTGATCGAAAGCTACCGGGTCGAGCTTCTCTGACGATCTTCGGGTGGGCGCATCGCCCACCCTACGCGGGCCTCACTCGGGGTTGGCGATCCGCCCGGCATCGCGTCGCGAGACCTGCAACCAGATTCCGTCCTTCGCCCGCACGGTCAGATGCGCCACCGGCACCGGCACCCGGTCCGGCATGGCGTTGAACCGGAAGGCGCGGACCAGATGCGCCAGCATCACTGTCCCCTCCAGCATCGCGAATCCCGCCCCCGGACAGACCCTTGGCCCGCGCGAAAACGGCAGGTACCCGCCCTGCGGCACCTCGCCGGCCCAGCGGTCCGGGTCGAAGGCGTCGGGCCTGTCCCACAAGCGTTCATGCCGGTGCAGGTGCCAGGGGCTGATCACCACCTGCGCCCCCGCCCCCGCCTTGCGGCCCCGGAATTCCTCGGGCCGCAGCGTTTCGCGCACCAGCATCGGCACCGGGGGATAAAGCCGCAACGTCTCGCGGAAGACGTCGCGCGTGAACCGCAAGGACCCCAGCACCCCGAACTCGGGCCGCAGGCCCGCGGCTTCGGCCGCCACCCTGTCCTGGGCGTCCGGATGCGTCGCCAGCAGATACAGCGCCCAGGCCAGGGCCGAGGCGCTGGTCTCATGCCCCGCCAGGAAGAAGATCGCCACCTGGTCGACCATCTCCTCGGTCCCGAAGCGCTGCCCCGTCACCGGGTCTGGCGTCGTCATGATCTTCGTCGCCAGGTCTTGCGGAGCCTGGCCCGCCGCAATCGCCGCCGCCCGCTGTGCCGTCAGGTCCTGGATCAGCCCGCGGATCACCGCCGCCGACCGCTTTGTCGCCCGCCGGTGCAGCCGGGGAAACCAGCGCGGCAGGCGCACGAACGCCCCCAGGTTCACGATCGGCGCCGACCGCTGGTAGGCGCGGAATTCGTGGAACACCGCCTGCGCCACCCGGTCCCCGATCGGGATCGAGAACAGCGTGCGGAAGATCACATCCGCCGCCGCGTGGCTGGCGGCCAGTTCCACCTCGACCTCGCCCGCGTCCATCCGCGCCACGGCCGCCTCGGACGCCGCCCAGATCGCCGGAAACGCCGACTTCAGCCGCCCGCCCTCGAAGGCCGGGTCGATGATCCGGCGCTGGCGCAGCCACTCCTCGCCGTTGGTGACAAAGACCGACCTGCCCAGCAAGGGCCGCAGCCCCTCGGTCACCCGATCCGATTTCGGGAAATCTCCGGGCCGGTCTTCCAGCACCAGCCGCACCAGGGCCGGATCATTGCACAGATAGCTCTGGAAGAACGGCGTCCGGAATTCCGCCATCCAGGCCCGATACAGCCGCGCCGGTTGTGCCGACAGGATGTCGCGCCGAAACGCGCGCAGGTGACCCAGAAGCGAGACCCTGTCCGCCCGCGGCTCGGGCTTCGGCGGGGTCATGCCGCGTCCCGGTGCGGGTTGTGAACCCGGGTGATCCGGTTGGCCGAGGGCCTGCGCCCCCGGAAGCGCTTGCGCAGCGAGATCGGCCCCGCCGTGATCTGGAAATAGTCGTAGTCCCCCGGACGGTCGAAAGCGCACAGGTACTGGAAATGCAGGCGGAAATACCGGCGCTTCAGGGCATTCCAGCGTTCGGGGCTCAAGGTCTGGCTGAAGGCGGCCGAAATGATCAGCGGCCAGCGCTGGGCCCGCGTCGCCACCCCGCTGACCGCCACCGGATCACAGAGCGCGAAGCTGCAGCCGTCGCTTGGGGCCGTCACGTCGATCCAGGCCACGTCGGCGCGCTCGGACAGGTAGCGCAGGTCGGCCCGCAACCGGCGCGCACCCGGCAGGAACGAGGCCATCGGCACCGCCTGCCCCAGGCTGAGGAAGGCCAGCACCGGGCGCGCGGGCACACCGGCGCGCAGCGCGTCGGCCAGCAGCGACACGCCCAGATGCACCCCCGAGGAATGGCCGACCACCAGCACCTCGTCGACCCCGCTGTCCAGCGCCGCCCGCAACCGCGCGCGGAAGACCAAGAGCCGCTCTTCCAGCTCGGGCGGATAGGCCCCGCCGCCAAGCGCGGTAAAGCCGAAGTCGTGCATCAGGTACGAGACGTAAAGCCGCCGGTCCAGGCGCCGGAACCCCGCCAGCACCGCCGCCGCGGCCACGGCCCCCAGCCCCCAGTCGATCCCCGTCCAGGGGACAAGCCGGACCACCGTCACCGCCGCAAGTATCGCCAGCAGAGCCTGCAGGATCAGCAGCACCGCCGGATACAATGCGGCGATCATCGGCCCCTTGCGCAGCCGGACCAGCCGCCACAGCGCCCCCGAGGCGATATAGACCCAGGCCGTGCGCGCCAGCAGAAGATAGGTCCCCGCGATCCCGCGCCCCATCGACTGCTTGACCAGATCGGACCAGACCAGAACCTCGACCTGCGACACCGTCTCGCGCCCGGTGATGCGGGTGCGCACCTCCCAGCCATGGGTTTCCCCCGGCCGGGATCGCAGGCTGAGCTCATAGCCCGAGATCGCCGCCTGGGCCGTGCCCTCGCTGCGGTAAAGCTCACGGTAGCGGCGCGGCGGAAAGGGGTCGTATCCGGGGATGTACAGGACATGGCGCCGAAAGACACCCGGATCTGCCCTGTCATGCCGCGCTGCTGCCACCTGTTGTCCCATGCTGTCATCTTGCCCGGCCCACCTTAACCATCGGTAAGCAAGAGGGAAGCATCAACCCGGCAGGGGCAGGCCCAGGGCTTCGTATGTCTCCAGCATCCAGTAGCTGAAATCGGTGAAGGCACCCGTGACCAGAGCCAGACCGACGACAAGAAGAAGCGCGCCCATCAACCGCTCGATCAGCTTCATGTGGCGCTTCAGCTTCGCCATCAGATGCATTGATCTTTCGACGAAAATCGCGGCCAGCAGGAAAGGCAGCCCCAGACCGAGGGCATAGACCCCCAGAAGCAGGGTGCCGCGCTGCGTGCTGCCTTCCTGTGCCGCCAGCGACAGGATCGCGCCCAGCTGCGGACCGATGCAGGGGGTCCAGCCGAAGGCGAAGGCCAGGCCCAGAAGATAGGCCCCCAGGGCGCTGCCACCCCGGTCACCCGCGTCCAGCCGCATCTCGCGGTCCAGCAGCGGGATGCGGAACACGCTCAGGAAATGCAGGCCGAAGATGATGATGACCACGCCCGAAATCCGGGCCAGCAGCACCTGGTTCTCCAGCACGAAACTGCCGAAGGCCGAGGCGGTGAACCCAAGCAGCAGGAAGATCGTCGACAGCCCCATGACGAAGAACAGCGCCGGCAGGATCACCCGGCGGCGCTGAGCGCCCTCGGCCGTCATCTCGCCCATGCTGATCCCGCCCATATAGGCCAGGTAGGGCGGCACGATCGGCAGAACGCAGGGGCTCAGAAAGGACAGCACACCTGCCAGCAGCGCGACCAGCATCGCGGGCAGAAGGGCTGCGTCGATGATCTCGATTCCGAACATGGGGCTCCCCGTTCGGACCCGGATAGACGCTTTCGCGCCCCGCGTCACCGGGGCACCGCGTCACATCCGCGTTGGGCGGCTGTAACCTTGCCGGAAGGCTGCGCGACCGCTACACCCCGCACATGGGCGACTGGGACATCGAGATCGACTGCGAAGGGCTGCTTTGCCCCCTGCCGGTGCTGCGCGCCCGCAAGCGGCTGCTTGCCCTTGCTTCGGGCACCGTGGTCTGCGTCCGCGCGACCGATGCGATGGCCTTGATCGACCTGCCGCATTTCTGCGCCGAGGCGGGTCACGCCTATCTGGGCGCGCAGGATGACGGCGCAGTGACCCGGCACCTGATCCGCCGCGGCTGAAACGGAAACGGGCGGCCGAAGCCGCCCGTCCTGTTGCCCTTGGATCGCCGTAGAGCGTGTCCGACGCAGATAGAAGCGTCGAACACGCTCTAAAGACCTGGTGGTCGCCTGTCTTTCGACAAAACCGGATTCCAGTTCTGTCGGACAGGCTTTAGCGGCCCAGCGACCACCAGCCCTTGCGCTTCGGCTTTCCAGCCTCGTCCGCCTCTGGCATGGGCGCCTCGGCTTCGGCCGGATCGGCCACCACTGTTTCGGCCACGGCCCTGCCCGGATCAACCGCCAGCCTGGGCGCGGGCTCGGAAACCGGCTCGGGTGCCGTCTTCGGCGCAGCCGCTCTGGCCCGTGATCCCCGACCCTTCGGTTTCACTGGCTCAGCCACCGCAGCCTCAGCCACCGCAACCTCGGCCACCGCAACCTCGGCCACCGCAGCCTCAGGCACCGCAGCCTCGGCCGCCGGGGCAGTCGCCCTCGACCGGCTCGACCGCTTCTTCGGCGCGGGTTTCTCCTCGGCCACCGGCTCGGGGGCCGCTTCGACCGCCGGCGCAGCCTCGGCCGTCACAGCCGCGGCCGCCTCTGCCTTGGCACCGCGCGGCTTGCGGGTCCGCTTCGGCCTGGCGGCCGGTGCGTCCTCGGCCACATCCGCTTTGGCTGCTGCCGCGACGGCCACATCCAGCTCGGCGCTGTCGTCGTCGCCATCCTCGTCGCCGTCATCGTCCAGGCCCTGATCTTCGCCCGACCCGTTGCCCGCAGCCTCATCACGCTGGCCCCCGCGCCGACGACGCCGACGCCGACGCTTCTTCCGCCCCGGCTGGCCATCGCCCTCGGCCGCCGGCCCATTGGCCACAACGGAAGGAGCGGCCACAACGGACGGAGCGGCCACGACCGCCGCTTCCTCGGCTTCCTCTTCGACCAGATCGTCGACGAGATCCTCGTCGTCCTCTTCCTCGGCGACCGGCGCGCCCATCAGGCCCGCATGGCCCGACACGACCGGAGTTTCGGGGACCACCCGCAGCGCGGTCTTGAACTTCTCGATCGAATAATCCGGGCTGACCATCATCGGGTCCGCCTCAAGCCGCACGCTCATGCCATAGCGCGTCTCGATCATCGCCACGTGTTCGCGCTTCTGGTTGAACAGGTAGTTCACGATCCCCACGGGCGCCTTCAGCAGCACCTCGCGTGAGCGTTTCCGGGTCCCCTCTTCCTCCAGTGCGCGCAGCACCTGCAGCGCCATCGAATCGTCGGACCGGATCAACCCGGTGCCGTGGCAATGCGGGCAGGGCTGGGTCGTCGATTCCAGCATCCCCGGACGCAAGCGCTGACGGCTCATCTCCAGCAGGCCGAAGCCACTGATCCGGCCGACCTGAATCCGCGCGCGATCCGTCTTCAGCTTGTCCTTCAGGCGCTTCTCGACCGTGGCGTTGTTGCGCCGCTCTTCCATGTCGATGAAGTCGATGACGATCAGGCCCGCAAGGTCGCGCAGACGCAGCTGGCGGGCGATCTCTTCGGCCGCCTCGACGTTGGTCTTCAGCGCGGTTTCCTCGATCGACCCTTCCTTGGTGGCACGCCCCGAGTTCACGTCGATCGCCACCAGCGCCTCGGTCACGCCGATCACGATGTAGCCGCCGGATTTCAGCTGCACCACCGGGTTGAACATGCCGGCCAGATAGCCCTCGACCTGGTACTTGGCAAAGAGCGGGGTCGGCTCGCTATAGCGCACCACCTGCCTGGCGTGGCTGGGCATGATCATCCGCATGAAGTCCTTGGCGGTGCGATAGCCGCCCTCGCCCTCGACCAGCACCTCCTCGATCTCGCGGCTGTACAGATCGCGGATCGACCGCTTGATCAGGTCGCCTTCCTCATAGATCTTGGCCGGAGCGATGCTTTTCAGCGTCAGCTCGCGGATCTGCTCCCACAGGCGCATCAGGTATTCGTAGTCGCGCTTGATCTCGGGCTTGGTGCGCTTGGCGCCTGCCGTCCGGACGATCAGGCCGGCACCTTCCGGCACCTCCAGCTCGCCCGCGATTTCCTTCAGCTTCTTCCTATCCACCGCATTGGTGATCTTGCGGGAAATCCCGCCGCCCCGCGCGGTGTCGGCATCAGCACGCAGTAGCGGCCCGCCA
>PNNE01000410.1 GCA_013824055.1 Rhodobacter sp.
CCCGGAAGGATGTATTCCGCACCCTCCCACGGGCTCATGAAATCGAACTGCCGGTATTCCTGCACCAGGTTGACCGGCTCGTAGACCACGCGCTTCAGCGCCTCGTCATAGCGGACCTCGGTGTAGCCCGTGGTGGGGAAGTCCTTGCGCAGTGGATGGCCGCGGAAACCGTAGTCGGTCAGGATGCGGCGCAGGTCCGGGTGGCCGCTGAACAGGATGCCGAACATGTCGAAGACCTCACGCTCGAACCAGTTGGCCGAGGGGTGCAACTCGTGGATCGAGGGCACCATCTGATCTTCGCGGATCGCGACCTTCACGCGGATGCGGTGGTTCCGGTACATCGACAGGAAGTGGTAGACCATGTCGAACCGAGCGCTGCGTTCCGGGTGATCCACCGCCGTTATGTCGACCAGCGACGAGAACCGGCACGAGTCATCGTCGCGCAGGAATTCGACCAGGGCTTCCAGGTTTGCCAGGTTCGCCACCAGCGTCAGCTCGCCAAACGCGATCGAGGACGAGACCACTGCCTCGGGCTGCTTCAGCTCGATGATTGCGGCCAGTTCCTGCAGGGCTTCGGACATGGGATTACCTCACCAGGGTGCCAGTGCGGCGGATCTTCCGCTGCAACTGCAGGATGCCATACAAAAGCGCCTCGGCCGTGGGCGGGCAGCCGGGGACGTAGACATCGACCGGGACGATCCGGTCACAGCCGCGCACCACCGAATAGCTGTAGTGGTAATAGCCGCCGCCATTGGCGCAGGAGCCCATGCTGATCACATAGCGCGGCTCGGGCATCTGGTCATAGACCTTGCGCAGCGCCGGGGCCATCTTGTTGGTCAGCGTGCCCGCGACGATCATCAGGTCCGACTGGCGCGGGCTGGCGCGCGGCGCGGTGCCAAAGCGTTCCAGGTCATAGCGCGGCATCGAGGTGTGCATCATCTCGACCGCGCAGCAGGCCAGACCGAAGGTCATCCAGTGCAGCGACCCGATCCGCGCCCAGTTGATGATGTCTTCGGTCGAGGTCAGCAGGAACCCCTTGTCCGACAGCTCGCGGTTCAGCGCCTGGACGGCAACCTCGTGGTCGCCCCCGGCCGTGTTGGCACCTGCCATCACTCCCATTCCAGGGCCCCCTTCTTCCATTCATAGGCGAACCCGATGGTCAGCACGCCCAGGAACAGCATCATCGACCAGAAGGCCGCCATGCTGATCTCGCCGAAGGCGACGGCCCAGGGGAACAGGAACGCGACTTCCAGGTCGAAGATGATGAACAGGATCGCAACCAGGTAGAAGCGCACGTCGAACTTCATCCGCGCGTCGTCGAAGGCGTTGAAGCCACATTCGTAGGCGCTGACCTTTTCCGGGTCCGGGTTGCGGACGGCCAGCACGGCGGCGGCCAGGATCAGGACAAGACCCAGACCGATCGCTATGGCCAGGAGGATGAGGATGGGCAGGTACTCTCGGAGAAGCAGGTCCACGAGGGGCTCCTTCAGATGCTGGCGACGCGCGTGCATGCGAACGCATGCCGCGCCCGCCTTGTAGTCCCGCCCGTTTACTCTGCACCCATGCCGGGGTCAACCGAAGCCGGGGCAGATTCCGGGCTTTGCAGGTGCGTAAAATTCGCGCTGTCGACGCAGGGTGGCAAGGAGTGTTCCGGACGCCCGCCCCCCGTCGCGCCCCCCGCCGCGCCCCCCGTCGCGCGGATCGTCGGCGGATCGTCGGCGGATCGTCGGGCGGATCAGCGGGTCACGGGATGGAAGGCGAAGGCCGCGCCCTGCCTCTCCAGCCGCCCGATGCCCGGATGCGGCAGATGCGCGCCTGCGACCAGCCAGCCCTCGGCCAGCACCCGATCGAACAGACCCGCCCGCGTCGTCCGGGCCTCTTGCGGGTCCTCGTCGAACGTCCACGTCACCTCGGGCCGCCGGAACTGCAGCGGATGGTGCACCAGGTCGCCCCAGATCAAGAGCCGCCCCTCGACCAGGAAAGCCATGTGCCCCGGCGAATGGCCCGGAGCGTTCACCGCCACCACCCCCGGCAGTGGCCCATCGCCCTGCTCCAGCGGCATCAGGCGCGGCAGGACCGGGATCATCCGGGGTTCGGCGCGGAAGGCCATCAGCTCTTCGGTCGCCACGAACACCCGTTCGGCGTTCGGAAAGGCCAGGCCGCCATCGTCATCCACCAGCCCCGACAGATGGTCGATGTGGGTATGGGTCAGCGCCACCAGATCCACCTCCTGCGGCCCCGACCCCGCCTCGGCCAGCGCCGCGCCAAGCTGGCCCAGCCCCTTGTGCCAGGCCCGCCCGGCGCCGGTGTCGATCAGCAGACACCCCGCCTGGCCCCGGACCAGAAAGGCCCGCACCGGCAGCGGCAGCTTTCCCCCCGCCAGGTCTTGCGGCGCCAGATCCGCGAGACCTGTCCCCTCCGGGCCCCGCAGGCAGTCCGGCGGCATCACCGTCTCGCCGTCCAGGAGCATCGTCACCGCCAGCTCCTGCAGCTCGACCGTCAGGCTAAGCGCCGTCTCCCGCACCACTCTCATCCGCACCACGTCCCGCGCAAGCCGCCACCATACTGACGCCCGTGACCCTCCCGGATCATCAGCCGCGCCACGTCCACCCCGTCCAGCTCCAGCCGCACCAGGACCCTGCCAAAGCGGTCGGTCCCCTCCTGGGTCAGGTCGATCCGGTCCGCCTGCTGGATCATCGTCCGCAAGGCCCAGCTGGCCCGTTCCGCCGCCACGAACTCGGCCAGGCACTGCGGAGCGTATTTCTCCGGCGTGTCGAAGCCCAGGATGCGGGCGCTGACCATCCCGTCCTCGGGACAGATCAGCGAGACGGTGTCCCCGTCCACCACCCGGATAATCCGGCAATCGCCCTGCGCGCTTGCCACCGTCTTCATGCCCGCGTTCACCAGATCGGCGATGGTCGGCACCAGAACCAGACCGCCCAAGGCCACCACGATCCCGCCGCGAAGGTAGAAGCGCGGGCTTGCAAATCGCCGCAAAGCCCGCGTCACCCGACCCGCAGGCCGCGCCGGACGGAACAGCCAGCCCATCAGTCCGCCGTCACGGCTGCGACCTGGCCCGGCACGTCGGCCCGCGCCGCCGCCGCGGCCTCTTCGGTCAGGATGCGGGCGATCTGGTCCACATCCGCCACCGAAAACGTCAGCGGCAGCCGCATGTCGATCAGCCCCGCCAGAATCCGGTCCGTCTGCGGCAGGGCTTCGGGCGCGGCATAGTGCCAATGCGAGTAGCGGCTGGTGAACCCGGCCGGGTCTGCCGCGCCGAACCACTTCAGCTCCACCCCCCGCGCCGCCGCCGCCGCCACGAAAGCCGCCACCCGAGCGGGCTCCCAGCCCGGCAGCAGGAACTGGAAGGACGATCCCACATAATCCTCATGCTGCGGTCGCGGGATCAGCCTTACGCCCGAAGCCCTCGCCAGCCCCCGCTCCATCCCCTGATACAAGGCCCGCCACCGCGCCCGCCGGTCGTCCAGCAGCCCGATCTGAGGCCGCAGGATCGCCGCCCGCAGGTTGTCCATCCGCGACGACACATTGGGCACGTCCAGCTTCAGCGCCTCGAACGCCTCGGGCGCAGGGGCCGCCCGATGCCGCGCATAAAGCATGTAGGACCCGGACAGAAGGATCGCCCGCGCCGCCAGCTCGGCGTCATCCGTCACCAGAAACCCGCCCTCGCCGCTGTTCATGTGCTTGTAGGTCTGCGTCGAATAGCAGCCCACCGCCCCATGCCGCCCCGAGGGCACGCCCTTCCACTTCGCCCCCATCGTATGCGCGCAATCCTCGATCACCCGCACCCCCAGCCGGTCGCACAAGGCCATCAGCGCCTCCATGTCGCAGACATGGCCGCGCATGTGGCTCAGCAGCAGCACCCGCGCGCCCGAGGCCTTGGCCTGAGCTTCCAGATGCGCCAGATCGATGGTCAGATCCTCGGTCACGTCGACAAAGACCGGCCGCGCCCCGATCGACGCGATCGCCCCCGGCACCGGGGCCAGCGTGAAGGCGTTCGACAGGACCGGCTCGCCAGGGCGCACCTGCAAGGCCCGCAAGGCGCAGGCCATCGCCGCCCCGCCCGAGGCCAGCGCCAGGCAATACTTCGCCCCGACATAGGCGGCGAATTCCTCCTCCAGCAACGCGGTCTCGGCGACCTCTCCGGCGACGGTGTTGTACCGGTGCAGCCGCCCATGCCGCAACACCGCCAGCGCAGCGTCGATCCCGGCCTCGGGGATCGGCTCCTGCTGGGTGAAGCTGCCCGCGAATCTTTCGCCCCCCAACCTTTCGCTCATGCCTTTTCGGACCTCTTCAAAATCAGGAACAGCACAGTTGTAAGCGCCAGGAACCCCGCGGCCACCCAATAGGCCACGTCGGTCGACCGCCAGGCCCGGTCCTCGGCCCAGAAATGCCCGAAGATGAAGGCGAAGAAAACCGTCCCCAACAGCATCGCCACATTGGTCACCGCTGAAATCCCGCCCTGCAACTCGCCCTGGGCATCGTCGGGCACCCGCTTGGTCAGCATCGAGGTCAGCAGGGGATGCACGAACCCCTCCGGCCCGTGCAGGATCATCAGCGCGATGACCCCCCACAGCGCCCCGACAAATCCATAGCCCAGCGCCACCAGCGTCGCGCAGACCAGCCCGAACAGCGCCACCTGCCACTCGCCGAACCACCTGGTCGCCGGTCCGGTGAGAAAGCCCTGAAAGACCCCGGCGACCAGGCCGAAGACCGCCAGCGTCGCACCCACCATCGCTTCGGACCAGCCGAACTTGGCGATGCCCCAGAAGGTCCAGATCGCCGGGTAGACCGAGGTGGAAAAGAAGAACAGCCCCATCACCAGCACCATCGGCAACACGCCCCGATAGCTGGCAAAGACCCGGAAGGCCCCGAACGGGTTGGCGCGCCGCAGGACGAATTTGCGACGGTTCGCCGGAGCAAGGGATTCGGGCAGCACGAACCAGCCATAGACGAAGTTCAGCAGGGAAACGAAGGCCGCGACCCAGAATGGCACCCGCGGCCCCAACTCTCCCAGCAGGCCACCGATCGCCGGGCCGATCACGAAGCCGATGCCAAAGGCCGCGCCCATGTAGCCGAAAGCCCTTGCCCGGTCTTCGGGCGCGGTGACATCGGCGATATAGGCGCTGGCGATGATCCAGCTTGCGCCACAGACACCGGCAATGACCGCCCGACGAACAGCCACTCCAGCGTCGGCGCCAGCGCCATCAGGATGAAATCAACCCCCAGCCCGAAGATCGCCAGCAGCAGCAGGGGCCTGCGTCCGAAGCGGTCGGCAAGGTTGCCCATCAGCGGCGCGAAGACGAACTGCGCCAGGCTGAAGGCCGCGAACATCCAGCCGCCGATCACCGCCGCCTGGGCGATGTCGACGTGGCCCACGTCCTGGATCAGCTTCGGCAGGACCGGCATGATCAGCCCGAAGCCCACCATGTCCAGAAACACGGTGATCAGGACGAACGTCACCGCATGGCGGCTGACCGGCACCGGCGCGTCGGCGATGGCGTTCGCGGACTGGCTCATGCGGCGGACCCTATGGCCGGGCCGCAACCCTGTCAAACCGGGCCGATCCGCCGAAACGGACCTTGCCCGCACTGGCCTTGTCCGGGCCGGCCTTGCCCGCACCGTCCTTGCCAGCACCGTCTTTCCGTAGGCGACGCGCCCTGATCCCCCCAGACTTTCACCTTGCAGGAAATTTCCCCGCCAGAGGCCGTCCGAGCCGGTTGGCGCAACGCGCCAGAGGCGAGACAAGAGCCTTGCGCGAAGCGCTCCATTCAAGAAGCGTCCGGCCGGGTGCGCACTGCTGTCCAGAAGGCGCCTCCACCCGTCAGGATGGGGGTCCAAGGCCACCCACCTGCCGAAAACCGGCGCGGGGCAAGTCTTGGAAATCCCCGAATGCCAGCCGACAAGTGCTTGATATCATGATGGAGTCCGGGATCTTCCACCCCGGACGCTTCAGCCCAGGAGCCGCCCCGCCAGCCCCGGCAGGTCCTCGAACCGGTCCAGCAGCGCCGCCGGGGCGAACCGCTCCACCCCTCGCCCCTCCGGCCCGAAGGTCACCAGGGCGACCGGCACCCCCGCCGCAATTCCCGTCTTCGCATCCGTCTCGGTGTCCCCCACCAGCATCGACCGCCCGACCTGGCCCCCCGCCCGCTCCACCGCCGCGCGGTAGGGGGTCGGGTCGGGCTTCCGCACCGGAAAGGTGTCCGCCCCGACCAGCGCCCCGAAGGCCCCCCGCACCCCCAGCGCCTGCAGCAGAAGCTCGGCCAGCACCTCCGGCTTGTTCGTGCAGATCGAGACCGCGAACCCCGCCGCCTTCAGCCCCTCCACCGCCGCCATCGCGCCGGGATAAAGCCGGGTGTGGGTCGCGATCCCCTGCCGATAGGCCTCCAGCAGCACCGGATAGCCCGCGTCGACATCCGCCTCGGACCAGTCCATCCCCAGCCGGTCGAACCCCAGCCGCAGCATCGCCCGTCCGCCGTGGAACGCGGTCAAGGCGTCCTCTGGCCCCAGCACCGCCCGCGGCAGCGATGCATTCGCCGCCGCCAGCAGGTCCGCCGAAGTGTCTGCCAAAGTTCCGTCCAGATCGAACACTACACAGCGCATGTCGGCAGTCCTGTAACCTGTCGTGAGCGGACGGCCCCTTGCCACCCACTGCCACGGGGGTAAAACGGGCGCCGGTACATTGGAAGGGGCAGAATGCAGGTTTCAGTCATCGTTTTGGCAGCGGGTCAGGGCACACGGATGAATTCCGACCTGCCCAAGGTCCTGCACCACGTCGCCGCCGCCCCGCTTCTGCACCATGCGCTCAGCCTCGCCCAGGCGCTGGAGCCCTCCCGCATCGTCACTGTCACCGGCCACGGCGGCGAGGCTGTCGCTGCCTCTGCCACCGCCTTCAACGAGGCTGTCGAGACCGTCGTTCAGGACCCGCAGCTAGGCACCGCCCATGCCGTCGCCCAGGCTGCCCCCCTGCTCGCCGACGCCCCGGGCGAGGCCATCGTCCTCTACGCCGATACCCCCCTCATCCGCGAGGACACCCTCCGCGCGATGCTGGACGCCCGCACAAGGCACGCCGTGGTCATCCTGGGCTTTCACGCCCGCGACCCCGGCCGCTACGGCCGCCTGCTGACCGAAGGCGACCAGCTTCTGGCCATCCGCGAGTTCAAGGACGCGACCGAAGCCGAACGCAGCATCACCCTGTGCAATTCCGGCGTCGTCTGCGCCGAGGCAAGGCTTCTCTTCTCCCTCATCTCCGAGGTGAAGAACGACAACGCCGCGGGCGAATACTATCTGACCGACATCGTCGAGCTGGCCCGCCAGCGCGGCCTGTCCGCCGGGGTCGTGCTTTGCGACGAGGCCGAAACGCTGGGCGTCAACACCAGGCACCAACTGGCCGAGGCCGAGGCCGCCTTCCAGGCTCGCGCCCGCGCCCAGGCGCTGGAGAACGGCGTCACCCTGACAGCCCCCGAAACCGTGTTCTTCGCGCTGGACACCTGGATCGGCCGCGACGCCATCATCGGCCCGAATGTGCTGTTCGGGCCGGGTGTGACCATCGAATCCGGGGCCGAGATCAAGGGCTTCTGCCATCTCGAAGGCTGCCACATCAGCCGCGGCGCCACCGTCGGCCCCTTCGCCCGCCTCCGCCCCGGCGCGGAACTGGCCGAGGACGTGCATGTCGGCAACTTCGTCGAGATCAAGAACGCCATCCTGGACGAGGGCGTGAAGGTCGGCCACCTGACCTACCTCGGCGACGCCCATGTCGGCGAGTTCACCAACATCGGCGCGGGCACCGTGACCTGCAACTATGACGGCGTGATGAAGCACCGCACCACCATCGGCAAGCGCGCCTTCATCGGGTCGGACACCATGCTTGTCGCGCCGGTCACGGTGGGGGACGGCGCGCTGACGGCCAGCGGATCGGTCATCACCGAGGATGTTCCGGCCGACGCCATCGCCATCGGCCGCGCACGGCAAGTCACCAAGCCGGGTCTGGCGTCCAGAATGTTCGAAAAGTTGAAATCCATTAAAGCTGAAAAGGCAAAGGGGCATTAAGAATGTGCGGTATTGTAGGGGTCCTGGGCAATCACGAAGCTGCCCCGCTGCTTGTCGAGGCGCTGAAACGGCTGGAATATCGCGGTTATGACAGTGCCGGCATCGCCACGGTGAACGCAGGCAAGCTGGACCGTCGCCGGGCGGTGGGCAAGCTGGTCAACCTGTCCGACCTTCTGGTGCACAACCCATTGGCGGGAAAGGCCGGAATCGGTCACACCCGCTGGGCGACCCACGGGGCTGCGACAGTGACGAACGCCCACCCGCACCGGGCGGGCCGGGTGGCCGTCGTCCACAACGGCATCATCGAGAACTTCCGCGAGTTGCGCGCCGAGCTTGCCGCCGACGGCTACACCCAGGAATCCGAGACGGATACCGAAACCGTCGTCCTTCTGGTCAACCGGGCGATGGACCGGGGCGCCTCGCCCGTCGAGGCCGCGAAAGAGACCCTCACCCGCCTGCACGGAGCCTTCGCGCTGTGCTTCCTGTTCGACGGCGAGGACGACCTGTTGTTTGCCGCCCGCAAGGGCTCGCCCCTGGCCATCGGCTGGGGTGACGGCGAGATGTTCGTGGGCAGTGACGCCATCGCCCTTGCCCCGATGACCGACCGCGTGACCTATCTGGAAGAAGGCGACTGGGCCGTCATCACCCGTCAGGGGGCCGAGATCCACGACGCCAGCGGCGCCCGCGCCAATCGGGCGGAAACGCGCGTCCAGCTGGACGCGACGCGGATCGAAAAGGCCGGCTACAAGCACTTCATGGCCAAGGAAATCGCCGAACAGCCGGTCGTGATCGCCGATGCGCTGAAACACTACACCACGGCAGATGGGACGCTGGAACTGCCGGAAGCCCTTGACTTCAATGGCATAGACCGCGTCACCCTGGTCGCCTGCGGCACCGCCTCCTACGCCTGCCACGTCGCGAAATACTGGTTCGAGCAGATCGCGGGGCTGCCTGCCGACATCGATATCGCCAGCGAATTCCGCTACCGCGACCCGGTGCTGTCCCCGGCCTCGATGGCGATCTTCGTCAGCCAGTCGGGCGAGACGGCAGACACCCTGGCCGCCCTTCGCCACGTCAAGGACAAGGTGGCCAAGGTCGTCTCGGTGATCAACGTTCCCACCTCCTCCATTGCGCGCGAGTCCGACCTCGCCCTGCCGATCCTGGCGGGGGTCGAGGTGGGTGTCGCCTCGACCAAGGCCTTCACCTGCCAGCTGACCGTGCTTGCCTTGATGGCCCTGAAGGCCGCGCAGGACCGGGGACGGATCGACGCCGCCACCTTGCGCGACCGGCTGGAAAGCCTGCGCGCCGTGCCGGGCCTGATGAACGCGGCCCTGGGCCTGTCGGACCCGATCGCCAAGCTGGCCGAGGAGTTGGGCACCGCGCAGGACATCCTGTTCCTGGGACGTGGGCCGATGTTTCCTCTGGCGCTTGAGGGTGCATTGAAACTGAAGGAAATCAGCTACATCCACGCCGAAGGTCATGCATCGGGTGAACTGAAGCACGGCCCCATCGCGCTGATCGACGCGGCGGTTCCGGTCATCGTCCTGGCCCCGAAGGACGCGCTGTTCGACAAGACCGTGTCGAACATGCAAGAGGTCATGGCCCGCAGCGGCAAGGTGCTGCTGCTGTCGGACGCTGCGGGGGTCGAGGGTGCTGGCCAGGGCACCTGGAGGACCCTGACCCTGCCGAGCGTCGAGCCGCTCTGGGCCCCGATCCTTTACGCGGTGCCGGCGCAGCTTCTGGCCTATCACACGGCCATCGCCAAGGGCACCGACGTGGACCAGCCGCGCAACCTGGCCAAATCGGTGACGGTGGAATAGGGCGCCGATCCCCTCGCGCAGATCGGACCGGACTTCGCAAGACTTCCGGTGCCGCTGATCCAACGGTGGATGGACTTCGTAAACCCGACAAACGGAGTCCCGGCATGCAGCGCAGAACCCTCCTTCTCGGCCTCGCCGCCCTTCCCCTGGCCGCCTGCGCCGCCACACCCGCTCCACCCGCCCAGCCTGGCCCGCCCATCACTCTCGTTTCCGCCTTCCAGGGTCGGACAACGGGCCGCGGCCATTTCCGCGTCTGGCTGACCGGGGACGAGCGTCGCTTTACCGCGCGACTGAACGGCACCGTCACGGGCCGCGAGGGCGCGCGCACCCTGACCGTGGTCGAGGATTTCCTTTACGACGACGGCCAGCAGGACCGCCTGACCTGGGTCTTCCGCGAGACCGGCCCCGGCCGCTGGACCGGCAAGCGCGAAGACACGGTGGGCGAGGCGACCGTCATCGAGGAAGCGGGCCAGATCCGCCTGTCCTACACCGCCGACTTCAAGTCGCCCTCGGGCGTGACCCGTCTGGGGTTCGAGGACATCCTCTATGCCCGCGCCGACGGCACCATCGTCAACGATGCCGTGGTCTCCCGAGCCGGGATCGCTGTCGCGTCCGTGCGGTTCCTGATCCAGCGCTGACTTGCCCTTGGGCCAAGGGGCTGGCAGGTAGGGCCAGTGACCAGGAGGCCCCGATGACCCCGCTTGACGAACTGCAGGCACTTGCCGATCCCGTGAAGGCGGCAGAAATGGCGGCCTATCACAAGGCTCCGCGCGCCTATCTTGGCGTTGGCGTCCCGCAGATCGAGGAACTCACCGACCGCTGGCGCGCAGAGCTGACGCTGGAAGAGCGTGTGGCGCTGGCCGCTGCGCTTTGGCGGACCGACATCCACGAGGCCCGCGTCGCGGCGGCGAAGCTGCTGACCCAGGCGCGCATCCGGCCCGACCAGGCGGCCTGGGAGCTGATCGTCTCCTGGGTGCCCGACTTCGACGGCTGGGCGCTGGCCGACCATGCCAGCATCGCCGGGCAGAAGCGGCTGGTCGCGGACCCGTCGCGCCTTGATACGGCAGAAGCCTGGGTCACAAGCCCGCACATGTGGACCCGCCGCGCCGCGCTGGTGATGACGCTGCCCTGGACCAAGCAGAATTTTCCCAAGGCTCAGGACCTTGCCGTCCGCGCGCGGGTGCTGGGCTGGTGCGCCGCACTGGCCGAGGATCACGACTGGTTCATCCAGAAGGCCGTGGCCTGGTGGGTAAGGGATCTGTCAAAGCATGATGCCAAGGCCGCACGGGAGTTTCTT